>JAQGHT010000309.1 GCA_028291565.1 Planctomycetaceae bacterium
CTGTCATCAGCTGCAGCGTGCCCTGCTGGACGTTCACGGTACCGCTGTTGCTGAAAGCCACGTCAGCGTTATTGCCCCGGAAACGGGTCGTGCCGGTCCCCTGTTCATTAAACGTCCCCGCATTGACGACGGAGTTGACCCCACCGTCGCCGAAACTTTCCAGCGTCCCGGACGTCGTGGCTGTGAACGTCCCGTTATTCTGAAACGTCCCGCCGTTCATCCGGAATAGGCCAGCGGTCCACGTCCCCGTCCCGTTACTCACCAGCACCCGGTCCAGGAACTTGTCACTCGCCACGCTCATGTTTAATATTCCCGCCGCAGACACGATCGTCCGCCCTGTCCCATCCATCCTCCCGCCAGTCCAAGCCAGGACACCGCTCACCGTCACATCACCAGTGCCACTGAGATCGCCGCCACTGAGTGTGAAATCACTGCTGATCGTCGCGGGACCATTGATGGCCAACGTGCCACCATTCAAAGAAAGCTTGTTCGCGCTGGTCAGACTGTGAATGGAATCGTTTCCACTGTCATGCGAGACCGTTGCATTTCCGAAATTGATCGTCACATCGTCGGTCGCACCTGGCAGCGCGTTGGACGACCAGTTCAACGGGTCGCTCCAATGGACGCCGTCGCCACCTCCGTCCCAACTGACCGCTGACAGATAGACCCGGTGTTCCAAAGCCTCAATCTGAGTACCGGCCACTGACGGTTGTCGCCGCTGGCGCGTCTGCCCCAAAAATCGAGATGTCCGAATTTGTGAACGCAGCCGCCCGAGCCAGCTTGTGATGCGCATGGAGATTCCTCGAAATGATATTCAACAAAAAGATGAACTGTCGACGATTTGACACCGACAATGTTTCAAATAGTACAAAGATAGACGTATTTGTTCAAAGCAGTATCTGTCTGTTGAGTTTTGAACATATCAGCACAGACAGTAAAAAGACACTGTAATCTAGAAAGAAAAGTCACATTAATAGAATATAGTAGCTACATTTAGGATTAGTAAATTGTAATTATTGTTTGCTGCTGCGAAGTTCAGACCGCAATTCCCCAGATTCGTTTCCGGAGGGTTTGCCGGGAGAGATACCAGCCAGAACGATCAACTCAAGAAGTGCGTTTGTCGCGTGACAACGGTCGATGCTTTAGGATTGACGAAAACGGGTGCTTATGGCGATCTTGCCTCGGTCGGTTTTACGAATCGCGATACATCAACGCCCAGATCTCGCTTGCCTTCTGCGGCAGCGTGAGCGGGGCTTTCGGGCAGGACACGATAGAATTTTGGATCCACATAAACCGCGTCGCCACTTCGCGAATTGGCGTCGCTGTTCCAGCGGGACTGCCAGGCGTTCAAGTCCCAGATCCAATCTAGTTTCTGATACGCGTCCATCCAGCGGGCTGGTCCATGGCAATAGACATTGTGGTCGCCCTCCCATCTAAACGGGATGTTCTCCGCACCATGACGCAGGATCTTGAATTCAAACCAGGAATGTGAGGCCTTCACTAACATGTCGGCGTTACCGGAAGTGATTGCAAAACCGGCTCCGCTGTAAACAACGCACCGTTCGATTTCGAACTGTCGCACCCACTTCGTCTCGAGATTGCCATGGTTGAATCCGCAAATGGCCGAGTTGACGACCTTCAGGCGCCGCGCCGTGGAAGAAATGTAGTTTGGCAGCACGCAGTTGATCACATCACAAGTTGCTCCAGCATCAGAATCGGCGAGGAGACGCAATGACGGGCCGACACACATTTGCCAATCCGGGGCAGGTGCAAAACTGCAATTGATCAGGCGTGGACCGGGTAACTCGGACGTGCCCTGAGCTACTGGTTTCGGACAGTACACTGTGACATCTTCCGTGAAGTGCAATCCCTCGATGGACCAGACATCCTCGGGTGCCAGTCGCAGGCTCGCGACACTGGGGCGATACCCATAGCCGGCCCGCAATGTCAGTCGCTTACCCTGCTTTTCGTACGTCCTCTCGATTCCGGCAACCGCTTTGCCAGTGTGAATCGCCAACGAATCGCCATCAAGGGCATCGGCCACTGCAGCCGCGAGAGTTGGATAAGCGCGATCGGGTTGCCCCGTTCGAAGCAAGGTAATGGGGCCGTCATCACCGGCTTCGGGCAGCAGTTGATTCTCGGCAACCGGATGGCTTGCGGCAGCCCGTGCTCGCAAGTATCCCTGCCCTGGGCCGACAATAGTCCAATCGGGACCGACGTCAAGGTTTCGTACGACGTCGACGATTTGTGGCTTCGATTTCGGTGCTGTGTTCTCGTTTCCCGCAGTTTCCTGCAATGGCACTGATTTGGAAACGCGAAATACATGTTCCAACGGCCGATTAATCCAGTGACGCAATCGCGGCAGCGGATCGTCAGCATTATCTGGCAACCAGGCTGCCTGATGCAGCAAAGTCGGCCCGCTCGTGGACAGTGCATCCCGTTCTTGATCGCCCCAATATTTCTTCCAGTCGGCCAAACTGTCGGCGACGACTGCGGTCGGTACCGAATCTTTTAAAATAGTCAGGAGCCGCGCACTCGGAAGGAAACCTGAACCCGAATCGTAAAGATTGAGGTTTCCATTCCAATGAATCTGCGACTTGAGCCCCTCCGCATCGAGCTTTTCACTTCCGATAAGCGTGCAACCTCTGTTGAGGAGGAATAGGTTGTGATCGCTGTGGACGCTGAGTTCTGTCTCGGCAGAGAGTGCAAAACCCCCAGAGACCCCTGCAAAAGTGTTTCCAGAGAGAGAGAACTTTGATTTCCCCTTGGAATAAAAGCTAAAATGCGCGTAGGCCGAACTCCAGAAGAGATTATTTACGAATTCCAGTTCGATATTATCTTCCAGTAAAATGCTTCCATAACTATATCCGCAAAGGAGCACGCTATCGCTGATATGGAGTTTGCCACGCGAATATTTGATCACTCCCTGATTGTTGGCGTCCGGTTGATATAACCGGCAGTGCGTAATTCGCCATGATCCCCCTTCGCCGACGAACATGTGCCCAGTGCCAGGGATCGAGTCAAACTCGCAGCCATCAAGCTCCAATGCGCCATTTTTCACCCATAGCCAGGGATTGTAGATCGATCGCATTTGTTCGGCGGCGCTGGTCGTTGGAACAAACCGGGGACGATAACCAGGGGCGCCACGGAGCACGAGCCCTTTGCCTTCCAAATGAATCTGAGGCAGTGTAAAGGGCCCATTTCCGTGGACTTCAAGTTCGTCACCCGCCTGCAGCTCGGCCAAAGCACCCGCGCCGGTCTTAAACTCACTCACTTTCTGCCCATTGCGAATCAGTGCGAAGGGCTTGTCGAGATCTGCATTGCCGGAAGCTTTTTCCGGCCCGGTGCTATTATTTTTGCGAATTGCTGAGATCGCTACTTTCGCAGGCGGTTCTGATTGGTTCGCTGGAACAGTTGTCGATAAGGGACGTGAATCCAACTCCGCGTCATCCATCGAAACCAGTATCTTGCCGGGCAACAATTCAATCTTAAGAGCGACCGCCTCAGTCTGATTTTTCAGCACGAACTGCTTCGTATCAAATTCCTGATCTCCCATTTTCACAGTCAGTTTATGCGGACCGGTCCGGAGCCGAATGACCTTCTGGTCAGTCTGAGTCATTTCAGGCCCCTGCTGGTCGAAAACGATCTTGATTGCAGGATCGTTGATCTCAATACGCACAACGCCCGCGGGTGTCTGCCAGAAGTAAAGGACAGCCGCCAACACAACCAGGAAACTCGCTCCTGCCGACATTGTCCAGCGAATGATCTCTCGCCAATTCGGCGAGTTGTTAGTACGAAGGCTTTTTACGATGTTTGAGGGGCTTCGCTCCGAGCTGGCCAAAACAGAATGAGCTGGCAGCTCTGTGAAATCGACCGACGGATCCGACGTGATCGCGGCATTCTCTTGATTACGGCGACATCGGGTGATCAAGAGTTCGAGATTGGCACCCGCAACATAAGGCTGAAGCGACTTCGCGACTTCAAGTGGTGAAGCAAAGCGCTGATTCGGTTCCCTGGCCAGCATCTGTTTGATGATTGCTGCCAGGGATGCCGGTATATCGGCTCGGCGCTGTTGAATTGGTGCTGGTTGCTGCGTCGCCAATGCCGTCAGTTTTTGCATTGTCGTGTGGCGATTCAGATTGGCATGCGGGGCATGGCCCGTGAGCAGCTTATAGAGTGTTGCCCCCAACGAATAAACGTCCGCACGGCCGTCAACATGATGGGTATCCCCACCTTGTTCTGGGGCCATGTAGTCAATGGTTCCCATGATTTGACCGGACGAGGTCAACGCGGACTCTACGTCTTCGGAATGCCCCAACAGAGCCAATCCCATGTCAAGCACTTTGACCTGGCCAGCGCTCGTCAACATGAGATTCGAAGGTTTGATATCGCGATGGACCAGGCCTCGTTGATGTGCGTATTCCAATCCCATTGCCGCCTGACGAATCAGCTCACAAGCGTCCGCAATCAATAATTGACCGGCAGCTTTGGAGAGGACCGCCAGATCAACGCCATCGACGTATTCCATTACCAGATAATGCTGGTTGTCGATTTCGCCCGCATCATAGGCTCGGATCAAATGGGGATGATCGAGACTTCCGATCGCCTTCATTTCCCGCGCAAAGCGACCGATCGCGGCGGGGTTGGCGCCCTGGCTGACGGGCAACATCTTGATGGCAACAATCTTGCCAAGTCTCGTGTGTACTGCCCGATACACAGTTCCCATGCCCCCTTCCCCAAGCTTGCTCAACAATCGGTACTCACCCAATTGGGGCAGCGTCTCGGTAAGATCAGCAGGTGGATGGAGTGGTTCAGAGGCAGCAATTGCAGCGATTTCGCCGATGGCGAGTGCCGCCGCAAGTCCCCGTTTAAATTCTTTTTCGTCGGCGAACGGTTCAACGAGTGAAACCTGGCGCAACTGCACCATCACCGTGTCCGCTGCATCGTCGAAGTTGAACAGTGTGGCGCTGCATTCAGGACACTGCTCAACGTGTTTCAAAAGCTCTTCCGCGCAGGATTCCTCGAGAGTTCCGATCGCGAACGATGAGAGTTGATCTTCAGGGGGACAGAGCTTCTTAGGCATGAACACTTCAATCTCAGCACGGGTAAGCAGCCGATTGCACGTCGGACCGTGTGCTTCGACAAGCGTTCGAGGCACACGAGATGACGCTCTATAGGAATAACGAGAGCGTATAACGCGGATTACAGGAAATCTTTAAAGAATATTCGTAAGTGACGTAACACTCGATACTTAGCTTGCCTGACAGCGCCTGGAGACATTTGCAGATCCTCAGCAACGTCGAGCGGAGAGTGCCCGTCAATCACCAGCCGTTCGAAGCAGGTCCAAGACTTCGGGTCGAAGTCTTCGCGAATCAAATTCGCTGCGCGTATTAGAAATTGCCCTTGGGAGACAACCGCGTCCGGGAAGAACTCATCTTCAACCGGCTCTGGCAATTCCAGCAATCTCCGTTGGATCTCCTCGCCTCCGGGAACCTGCGGCCGTTTATCGCGTGCGCGGATCAAGTCCCGTGTCTTATTCAGCGTAATTGTCCACAACCACCCGCGAAAAGTCCCACCCGCATCTGGGCAATACCGGGGCAGTGAGCGATGAACGACTTGGAAGACTTCCTGCATGACGTCTGCCGAATCGTCATTTTGCAGCCGAAATCCGCGGGCCCAACCATAGACAACTCCTCCATAGAGTTCCACCAGACGCCGCCAGGCTACGGGATCATTGTTTCCCACGAGCTGCAATAAGCTCAGAGAAGTCGTCGGCGCATGATCGGAACTCGTCGTCATTCTGGATGTGATCGCTTCGGAGCCCAACCGGCAACAGTAGGAATTGTTCGAACCAGACTCTAAAAACCTGCCAAACAACTGGTACGTCGTAGAGTTTGCCTGAACTGCAAAGCTCTTCGACTGCGAGTCTCGGAGAGACATCGCACACAGAAAAGTCAGGTTGTTTGGCAGCTTCTAAAGGTGAATTGGTGCAGCAGACTCGACTGACTCATTGCCAACAATCCAATTCAAATCTGGCGATTCGGAAATTGGTCCAGATTCTCAATATACCCGAGAAACGAACGCTCCGCGAGAGTCGTAACCGATTGATGCATCGAAGCCTGCGCAGGCGGGAAAGCCGACCGATGAATTCTTACACCATACGTTTCAGTGGACTGGGTCACACAATATTTGGACGAAGCTCCTCGGGGCCTTACGGTACCCGGCTGACAATAACCCGACAGTAACCGACACGCTGATCCAAAAGCGTTTACCGCGGAGAGATTCTTGTCTCAGCATTCACTTGAGACATGGGCGAACTGCCTCGACTCGGAACTTGTAGCTGGACCCGCTGTTGTGCAGGCGATCGGTCACGAAGAACTCCTCTTGCGGTTTTCCGTCGGCACCCAGAAACTGGTTCCAGACGTCGATATCGTCGAGATTCTCGCCCGCGTCGATGAACTCTTTGGGCAGCAGTTTGGCCTGCTGTTGCTTTGCGGCCAGTGACCAGCAGACGGGACTTGGGCCGATCGACATCAACGAGATTTGAGTCTCTGGCAACTTGCTGAGAACACGTTCGACAAACGTCTTTTGCCGCGTGCCGACACTTCATCTGACAAGGTTGAAGTCGGCTCTCGCCTGCCGAAAGGGACTTTTTCGCTGCCAACCGCGCCGTGCCAACCGCGCCCGTCTATAATTGGATCTTTGATAGAATCACAGGAGGAGTAGCAATGGCTGATGAGACGGGTTTGGTGACTGCGGACGACAACGTGGGCTGGCAATTTGATAATACCTATTCGAAGCTCCCGAATGTGTTTTTTGCTCCGGCCAAGCCGGCCACAGTCAGGGCGCCTCGACTGGCGATTTTGAATCATCGACTGGCCGACGAACTTGGCCTGGATGTTGGTCGCCTTTCAGCGGAAACCGTCGCGGCCCTGTTCGCGGGCCAGATTTTGCCAAGCGGTTCTCAGCCGATTGCCCAAGCCTATGCGGGACATCAGTTCGGCAACTTCACAATGCTCGGTGACGGCCGTGCCATTCTGTTGGGCGAGCATCGCACCCCGACTGGTCGTCTCGTCGATATCCAATTGAAGGGGGCCGGACAGACGCATTTCTCGCGCCGGGGTGATGGCCGCGCCGCTCTGGGGCCAATGCTTCGTGAATATCTCATCAGCGAGGCCATGTTCGCACTTGGTATTCCCACCACGCGCAGCCTGGCTGTCGTCACGACGGGTGAACCGGTCTACCGCGAGTCCAGCCTGCCAGGAGCAATTTTGACTCGGGTGGCCGCCAGTCACATTCGGGTCGGGACGTTCGAGTACTTCGCGGCCAGGCACGATGAGGCGAATTTGCGAGTCTTGGCCGACTATGCGATCAACCGCCACTATCCGGAAGTGGTTGACGCGCCGAATCGGTATCTGGAGTTCTTCCAAGCAGTCGTGGACCGCCAGGCCTCGCTGATCGCCCGCTGGCAGCTCGTCGGGTTCATCCACGGGGTGATGAACACGGACAATATGGCGATTTCCGGAGAAACGATCGATTACGGTCCGTGCGCGTTCATGAACGCCTACCGTGTCGACACGGTGTTCAGCTCGATCGACCGTACCGGACGATATGCTTACGGCAATCAACCCGCAATCGCGCAGTGGAACCAGGCCCGCTTCGCCGAAACACTTTTGCCAATGTTGGATTCTGACCAGGAAAAGGCAGTCCAAATTGGTCTGGAAGTCCTGGGGCAGTATCCGGCCCTGTTCGAGCAGTACTGGCTGAGCGGGATGCGTGAAAAGCTGGGGATGCAGAGCGCCGAGGCTGGCGACCTCGAGCTGGTACAGTCGCTGCTGGCCTGGATGCAGAAATCCCACGCCGATTTTACCAACACGTTCCGCGCGCTTTCATCGGACGACGCGATGTCTGGCGAACTCTCTGGCGATCCAGACTTCGCCGCATGGCATTCACAATGGCAGCAGCGTCTCGGTCGCGAAGGGCGGCCCATTACCCTGCTCTACGCCTCGATGCGGGCAGTCAACCCGGCCGTCATTCCCCGGAACCACAAAGTCGAGGAAGCACTCGCGGCCGCCGAGGACCGCGACGACCTGTCGGTACTTCACCGCCTGTTGGAAGTGTTGGCGACGCCGTATCAAGCCGGACCCAATTTGACGCCCTATCAAGAGATTCCACCTGACGATTGCAGCTACCGAACATTTTGCGGAACATGACCTGACTCTCTGAGTTGGATTTTTTCTGATACGTTTCGCTGATCCCCCGAAAATGTGCAAGGTCCTCTGCATTCGCGGGGAACGCAGAGTTTTGTTTTAGGCTTGCTCGGAATGTGAGACATGCCATGAATGATTCTACAACCTTCACCGCGACCAAGGTGTGGATTTGGCTATTCTTGATTTCGATCGGACTTTGCGTGACGCCGGCGGAAGCCAAGATCAGAGGACTAGAAGTCCTCAATCCTAAAACCTATCGCGCTCCCAACGGCCGATACTCTTTGACGGTCGATCCCAGCGATCGTTATGGGCGCGAAGACGCAACGTATCGTTGCCAACAGAACGGTCAGGATCAATGGTCAGCAACTCTGCCGTTCACGCGGCTCCGCAGTTCGATATTCTCAGTAAAATAGCGGGCATCGTCGTGGACCGCAAAGGTCAAATCTATTCCGTCGATTCAAGAACTGGTTCGATCCATGCCTTTGATAACACTGAGCAATGCGTCGCAGACTTTCGATGGCGCTCATTTCATCTGTTCGCAGCCTCCCCGGCATCCTTGGAAGAAGTTTCTGTATTACGAAAAATCGGTGTTCACATGGAAGTCCCACGAATAGACTATGCCAGAATTTCTGATATGACGTGCCCATGGACGTCGGTCAGCCGACGATCGATCCCATTGTGGCGGAATGTCAGGTGGGTGTGATCGATACCGAGCAGATGTAAGATCGTGGCGTGGAAGTCGTAGCACGTCGTCGCGCCGTTTACGGCTTTCCAGGACCAGGAATCGCTCTCTCCATGAGCAACCCCCGGCTTGATTCCCGCACCGGCAAACCACGACACAAACGTGCCGCCGTTGTGGTCACGGCCGACACTTCCCTGAGAGAATGGCATCCGACCGAATTCGGTGGTCCAGATGAGGAGTGTGTCTTCAAGCAGGCCCCGTTGTTTCAGATCTCGCAGGAGCGCAGCCGCAGGTTGGTCCATTGAGCGTGCGATGAAGCCAAGTTCCTGCGGAATGTTCGAGTGGTTGTCCCAGTTCCCCGCGCCGCCACCGTGACCGCTCCAAACCTGTATGAAGCGCACTCCACGTTCGATCATTCGACGAGCCAGCAGACAGTTTCGACCGAAGCCGGCGGTCTCAGGTTGGTGAAGGCCGTAGCTCTCCTGGGTCATCTGCGTTTCCCCCGCAAGGTCGAGCAGACCCGGTGCGGCAAGTTGGAACCGCGCCGCCATTTCGTAACTTTGGATGCGTGCCCGTAATCGCGAATCGTCCTGGCGTTCGGCCGCATGAGAAGCGTTCAGATCTCGCAGCAAGTTCAACCCTTCCGCGCGGCTCAGCGGCGTGACATGCTTCGCCGAATCGGGAACCGTGAGGTGTGTGATCGGTTGCGGAGCGCTCGCGTTGATGATCGTGCCCTGATGGTTCGCTGGCAAGAAACCGCTCGTGAATGCGCTGCGCCCATTGTACGGGTATCCCCTTGGATCGGGTAGCACAACATAAGCGGGGACGTTGTCGGCCAGCGAACCGAGACCATACGACACCCACGCACCCATCGTCGGGAACCCCGGCAACAGAAAGCCCGTGTTCTGGAGATAGGTCGCTGGGCCGTGAACGTTGGACTTGGAAGTCATTGCCATGAGGAACGCCATGTCATCCACGCATTTTGCGAGATGCGGCAATGCACTGCTGACGTAACGCCCGCAGGCCCCATGTTTGGCCCAGGTGTAGGGACTCTGCATGACGGCGCCGGGCACGCTGATGCTGGCTTCGACGCGTTCGCCGTTTCCAGGATCGAACGCTTGACCGTGGCGTGCGATCAACTCGGGTTTGTAGTCGAAGAGATCACACTGACTGGCGCCGCCGTTCATGAACAATTGGATGATCCGCTTGACCTTGGCGAGCGGGGTGGAGCGCGGCGATTCCGCGGCTGCCGTCACTGGAAGGATTGATGCCAGCGCGATCCCGCCCAGTCCGGTCGCCAGGTGGCTCAAACAATCACGACGATGTAAGAAATTATTCTTCACGGTATCAGTCGATATAGAGGAACTCGTTACTGTTCAGCAACACATGGCACGCATTCGCGAGCCCGTGCTTCTGGACGTACTCTGTGAATGCCTGAGTTTCTCGCTGATCCGGCGCACGCTGCAGCATGAGACGAAACACCCCCGCGACCAGCACATCGGGTCGGGGCACTTCTTTCTCGATGCGCGCCGCGATGTGCTCACACTGTCGAAGAAGAAACCGATTGTTGAGAAAGACCAGCGCCTGGAGCGCGGTGGCAGAGGCGTTTCGAACCGGTGTCGCGGCGCCACCGTCCGGGCAGTCGAGCGCGTCGAGCAGTGGGTCGGGAACCGTGCGAAAGACGAAACGGTAGACCGCACGGCGATAATTCTCCGGTGCGTCTGGATCGAAATGCTCGTAGTCGAGGAACGCCGGTGAACCGTCGGCGGGCATGAACGT
>JAQGHT010000325.1 GCA_028291565.1 Planctomycetaceae bacterium
CGATCGCCCCCTTGTCAGTTTCGTGTGGCTTTACTGGAGCGCATTAACTTGAGAGTGCGCATGGAGATGGCTAGGACTTCTCCTTCAAGCGGACTTGTGTTTCGCCATCAGCGACAGGAACTCAAACGCCAGATTGGCCGCGAGTATCGCCGTAATACCTTGAGCGTCGAATGGAGGGCTGACTTCCACTAGGTCGGCGCCAATCAGATTCAAACCGACCAGACCTCGCACAAGTTGCAGAATTTGTACACTTGTGAAACCTCCGACTTCGGGAGTCCCCGTGCCTGGTGCAAACGCGGGATCGACGACGTCGATATCAAATGAAAGATACAGCGGACGCTGCCCGACACGCCGCCGGATTTCCGCAAGGACGCCGTCTGTCCCCAGAGTGAGTGCTTCATCCAGCGTAACCATTCTGGCGCCCAGTCGCCTGGCGTCGCCATAGTCATGTGCTGACGGCGTTGAGCCGCGGATGCCAATCTGAATGTAGGCATCGGTATCAATCAAGTCTTCTTCGATGGCCCGGCGAAACGGCGTACCGTGGCTAAATTTGCGGCCCGGGAATTCTTCATCCCATGTGTCCGGATGCGCGTCAAAATGGGCAACAGCCAGCGGGCCGTACTTTCGCCGATGAGCACGTAACAAGGGTAGGGCGATCGAATGATCGCCACCCAATGTGATCACGCGACATCCCGCAATCAGCAGCGCGTCAATCTCACGCTCAACGGCCGCGAAAGTTTCCAGAATATCGACTGGCACCACATCCACATCACCGTAATCGATGACCTTGAGTTTTTCGAACGGCGCGACTTGCAAGGCATTGTTGTAGCCCCACAGCAATAAGGATTGCTCGCGAATCGCACGCGGTCCGAACCGTGTGCCACTGCGATAGGATGTCGCGCTATCATAGGGGACGCCCACGATTGCGACGTCGACACCTTTCAGGTCTTGCGTGTGGAGTTGACGGCCAAACGTGGCAATGCCGGCGAAGGGGGGAGTCACATAGGTGGAATGCGGATCGTTCACAGACTACTCCAGATAGGTCGATCGGGAGATATCGGCCTCGTATTGTTTCGACAGTTGATCAGCCCGGTTCGCATCGAGAAGTCCCGCCGCAACCTGGGCGGCCAGCATCCTTCGAAAACTCTCCCACGCTTGCGGCGCATCATACCGGGCAAAGCTGAGCATGTCTGCGATGCGGCTGCCGGGAACGATCTTCTTGACGTGAAACCGGCCTTCCGGATCCACGACGACCTGGGCCTCATTCGGGATACCAAACAGGTTGTGAAAGCTGCCCATGACTTCCTGGTAGGCACCCGTCAGGAAGATTGCCAGGTAGTACGGCTGATCTTCGAAATTGTGCAGCTCCAGAACCTGTTTATCCTCCTTCTGGTCGACAAAATGGTCGACAATTCCGTCCGAATCGCAGGTTAAATCAACTAAAGTTGCGTAATCAGTCGGTGCCTCATGCAGTTTATGAATGGGCATAATTGGGAACAACTGATTGATGGCCCAGGAATCCGGCGCCGAGCGAAACAGCGAGAAATTGCATAGATACTTCGAGGCCAGGATCCGTTTCAGCTCATCAAATTCCAACTCGTCGACACCAGCCCGCTGCGCGAGTTCCGAAACCTTTTTGCAAATATCCCAAAACAGAACTTCGCCCTTTGCCCGGTCTTCCAGACTGATCAAGCCCAGATTGAATTGGGTATGCAATTCATCTTTTTCATCTAAAGCATCATGATAGGCCTCACGGTAGTTTTTACTCGTGATTCCATCCCGCAACGACTTCAACTCAAAAATCACCTGGGCGTCATCGTCGTCGATCGCGGCTGTCGGAATATCGTCGGCAAACGTTTCGATTTCGTCGCGCACGGATGTCACCAGCACCGTGTGATAGGCGGTCATCACACGGCCACTTTCGGTGACCAGATGCGGGTGAGGGACATGTTCGTCATCACACACAGTCTTAATCATGTAGACCACGTTGTTCGCGAATTCTTCGACCGAGTAATTGATCGATCCCTCGAACGTCGTCTTTGACCCGTCATAATCCACGCCCAGGCCACCGCCGATATCCAGGTATTCGACATTCACTTTCATTTGTCGAATCTTCGCATAGACTCGGGCCGATTCCTTCATCGCATTTTTCACACGTTTGATGTCGGTGATCTGCGAGCCGATATGGAAGTGCATCAGCTTCAATGCATCGATCAACCCTTCTTCGCGCAGCACGCGGACGCATTCCAGAATTTCGGATGTCGTGAGACCGAATTTTGCAGACTCGCCGCCGGACGAAGCCCACTTGCCCGAGCCCTTCGAATAGAGTTTCGCCCGGAGTCCGATCCAGGGGGTAACTCCGGCCTGTTTGGCACAGCGCACAATCATCTTCAATTCATTGAGTTTTTCCACGACCAGGACGACCCGCTTGCCTGCCTGGACACCCAACAGAGCCAGATTGACAAATGCTTCGTCTTTGAAACCGTTGCAGATCAGCAAGGAATCGGCAGGTTGCTCCAACGACAGTGCGGCATAGAGTTCGGGTTTTGAACCGGCTTCAATTCCCACACTTTGTTTGATTCCCTCGCGGAGGAATTCTTCGACCACTTCGCGCCGCGGATTGACCTTCATTGGAAAAACCGGGTAGTGACCAGCGGTATATCCCGATTCTTTCGCGGCCGCTTCATAGGCCAGGCAGAGGCGGTTTAATTGCGTCCCCAGGATCTGGGGGAATCGCAACAGAATCGGGATCGATAGCTTTCGTTTCTCGACGAGTTCTTGAACCAGGTCATAGACATCGGCACTCACCGTTGAGACCTTAGTCGGTTGAACGGTGAGATTTCCCTTGCGATTGATCGCGAAATATCCCGCGGACCAGTTTTCGATCCCATACGTCTGGCCAACTTCTTCGATTTCATTTCGCATCAGGTAGAATCCTAGGATGTGGTCTTTGGTCAGTTTTCACTTGTCATTTGGTGCCGACAATTCTTAGCACGGCGGGGCGGTGTGTACGAATTTCTGTTTTCGCCGGGAAATGCTGTCGAGTTTGCGGACGACTCAATTCGGAAAAAAAGTGAAAGTCGAAGATCTGATTCCCGAATCGGCGAACGTCCGAGGTAAGTCATGGCGCAGGATATTTCCAGTTTTGTCGCAACTCATGCGCCGAAGCTCAATGAATCGGTGAAGTGTTACTAATTGACCGGCCTTCCGACAGTGGTTTTTTCGGACCATGATTGCGGATGACGCCACAGTCTCAATTCGAGCGTCGGGTGTACGAATTTCATTTTTCTCCCGAATGGGATGCTTCGCGTGGCGAAGTTCTAACCCGGCGAAACCTGAAACGGGTACACGCCGAATGAACCCCGATCTTCAATGTTGAGATTTGATGTGTGCCATTTTGGCAGACGTCAATCTGAATTTCAACCACCTGCCAAGATGGAATTCGATGCTGAAACGTTTTGTTTGGCAAGTAGTTACGGAAATTGCACCTCGGTGCTTGTAACTGGCACGCCGTTTGTTTACAGGTTCCATTACGTTCTTATCAGTCTCGCCGTGTCGCCAGGGGTTTCAACAAATGTCAGCCGTTGCCGAAAAGCAGGAATTCACGTTTCAGACCGAAATCAAGCAGTTGCTGCACTTGCTGTCGCATTCGTTGTATCAGAACAAGGAAATCTCCATTCGCGAATTGATTTCCAATGCTTCTGACGCATTGGATAAGTTGCGGCACATCCAGCTGACTGACGAGCAGTATCGGGATGAAACTCCGTTGGAGATCACGATTGAGCCCGATAAGGACGGGAAAATCCTGACGATTCGTGACAATGGAATTGGCTTGACGCATGACGAACTCGTCAAGAATCTGGGGACGATCGCGCATAGCGGTTCCTTGGAATTTCTCAGCAAACTCAATGCGGATGCCAAGAACGCGGTTTCGCTGATCGGACAATTCGGCGTGGGTTTCTATTCGGCATTCATGCTGGCCGATAAAGTCGAAGTTTTGACTCGCAGCTATCGGGATACTCAAGGCTGGCGCTGGGAATCCGAAGGAACGGGCAGTTTCGTCATTGAACCGGCGGAGGGTGTCGCCCGGGGTGCGCAAGTCCGATTGCACCTGAAGGCCGAGCTCGTCGAGCAATTCACGAGCCCCTTCAGCATCAAGCGGATCATTCAAAAGTACTCCACATTCGTTCCGCATCCGATC
>JAQGHT010000341.1 GCA_028291565.1 Planctomycetaceae bacterium
AATCGGATCTTAAAATTCGATGGGCAAGGTGGTCCGTTCCAGGTCTGGCGCGCGGACAGCGGACGTTCCAACGGTTTACTGTTCGATCCGCAAGGCCGTCTGCTGGCCTGCGAAGGGAATGAGTTCGGCCCCCATGGACGCCGGCGGATTACGCGAACGGACATGACAACAGGAGCGGTCGAAATCCTGACCGAACGCTTTGACGGCGTGCAATACAACGCACCCAACGACATTGCGGCCTGCAGCAACGGACAGATCTTTTTCACTGATCCCTGCTACGGTGACCGCTCGACCATGCAGATGACTCACGAATCGGTCTATCGGATCGATCCTGATGGCCACTTGACTCGCGTCATAACTCAGCCAGAAATCCAACGTCCCAATGGAATCGCTCTCAGTCCCGATGAGCGGACGATGTATCTGGTCGATAGCTGTCCGGTTCTGGGAGGGCATCGCAAGATCTGGGCGTTTGATCTCTCAGCGGCAGGAACCGTCAGCAAGCAGCGTCAAGTGTATGACTTCGGCGGCGGCCGAGGTGGTGATGGTATGGCCGTGGATCAACAGGGCAATTTGTACATCGCCGCCGGAATCCTCAGGTCTCGAGGCCCCCACGAGACCTCAGAGGTCCCACCCGCGATCTACATTGTGACACCCGGAGGGAATTTGATTGGCAAGATCCCCGTCCCGGAAGACGTGATCACGAACTGCACATTTGGTGGTAGCGATTTACGAACGTTGTACGTCACCGCCGGCAAGACTCTGTTTCAGGTTCGTGTCGAAACTCCAGGTTGGGTCGTGCATCGCAAGTAATCCGCAAACGCAGGGATCGATGCGTACGAATATTATTATTCACTGGCGGATACGGCGTTTTTGCCGAATCTATGCGTCCGTTGGAGTCCCGACCTGAGTTTTTGAAATTGCTCTACTGAGAAAATACCCCGAAGGGGTTGTACAACAAAGCCCGGGGTTCGCCGCGTACCAGTGGCGTACCCCGGGTCATTCGATCATCGACATGATGTCCCCTGAAAGGATTTCATAATCGAGCCTCGCGCCACCTTTTCAGGGTATTGTCGCAGGATAGTAGCGCTTCGCAGTTAAGCCACTGTGTAGGAAAAGCAATTCAGATTTTGGACACTAATCTTCGCTGATAAACACTAATAGAGGACGTTTCTCGCCAGCCACTTTTTGAACGACAACGAGACCTGGGCGCCATCACAGGAGCTCCGAGAATCGTCTCGCAATTCGTGGTGACTTTCCGAACTTGCGATGCATGTCTGACTCCCCCCAGTCTCAACACTTCAGACTTCTCGTCTTTCGGCGCTTTTCGCCGGTCTCCCGCAGGCCGTGACGGGGGCTGAGCAAAAAATATCCATCTTTCCGCCCCACTTTCGGGTATGATTTCGTTGCCGCTGGTGCCTGCAAGAAACTCTGCGAATCGGACTCTATTGAGCTATGAATCGTGAACTCGTTCCTAAGACCGACCAACGTATTCGAATCATGTTGCTGGCCCTGTTCCTGCTGCCGATCCCTTTTCTGCCTGGCGTCAATCTGCTGATCGGTTTGCTGTCATGCGGCCTGCCGTTGATTTTCACGGGGACTTACCGTGTCTCGCGAATCGTCGAGACGACCTTTGAAACGCGTTTTTACTTGGCGTTCATTCCATTTCCGCTCAAGAAATGCAAATTGGCGACCGTCGGTTATGTCGAAACCACCTACGGCAATGCGAGTCCCGGGATGTGGACTTTTATTTTGTTTGGACCGCTCCAGTTCGTTATGGGCTGGGTGTTCGACTATCTGATCCCGTCACTAGGCGGCCCGTATGAGATCTGGCTAGTCACGGCCAAGGGACGCGAAATCATTGCCTGGCAAGGTCATAACCAACAGTATTTTGACGCGAATCTGGAGCTTTTACAGAGCCAGACTGGGGCCGAAATCCGCAGCCGCACGATTTCGATGTCATGACGGGCTGTCTTGGGGCTTCAGCTGTTTGCGAGTGGAAAATCGCTGCCGTGGTATTGTTAGACAAATTCTCGTCAGGTTTTGATCTGAGTTTTTGCAAGCATTGAATGCCCCTGAGGCCGCTTTCAGATCTTGAAGTGGGGCTGTTAAGGATTCCGGCCTGAAAATCCAATACCAATCAGCCCCGGCCGAAAGAGACATCACGTCAAAACTGACGGGCGGAACTCTCAATTTCACGCGGTAATGATTGGATTTCGGAAACAGATTGCCCCATGTCTGGAACATTGCAGGCCGCTTTTGAATCGATATTGCCGCGACGCCCTTTGAGCGATCCCGTTTATGTGACCGAAGCTGTCAGTGGCATCTTGACCAGCGCCCGTCGTGCCGCCGCGAGTGACGTGCATCTCATTCCGGCCCGGGACGCATTTCGAATGGCCTGGCGGGTCGATGGTGTCCTGCAATCCGTGTGGGACTTTCCTGTGGAACTTGCGCCGCGCATCGTGGCGCGGCTCAAGGTCATGGCAGAATTGCTGACTTACCAGACCGAGATGCCTCAGGAAGGGCGTATTCGCGAATCGGGAACGGGGACTGCATCCAGTACAGAAATTGAGATGCGGGTCAGCACGTTTCCCACACTGTTTGGCGAAAAAGTCGTCGTGCGGTTGCTTGGCGAACGGGGCGAATTTCAACAGCTCGCGAATTTGGGGCTGACCGACGATGTGCGAACCGGCTTGGCGCAATTGATTCAAGCCACTCAAGGCACGATTCTCGTCGCCGGTCCGGCTGGCAGCGGCAAGACGACGACGTTGTACGCCTGCCTGCGCGAAATCACCGCCCAAACCCAAGGGCAACGGAGTCTCGTGTCGCTCGAAGACCCGATTGAGGCAGTAATTCCTGGTGTTTCGCAGTCTCAAGTCAATCTCGCGGCGGGATTTGATCTCACAACGGGCCTGCGGTCGCTGATGCGTCAGGATCCGGAAGTCATTATGGTGGGGGAAATTCGCGATCGGTCAACCGCAGAGATTGTCTTTCAGGCAGCCTTGACGGGGCATCTGGTCCTGACGACATTCCATGCAGGCAGCGCAGCCAGTGTCGTCAGCCGCTTGTCGGAAATGGGGATCGAGCCGTATCTGCTCCGTAGCGGAATATTAGGAGTCGTCTGTCAACGCCTGGTACGGCGGTTATGTCAGTGCTCACGACCTGGAACGGACGAACGCGACAAGCTGGGGCTGCGAGTTGAATCCTTTCGTGTTCCCGTCGGATGTGCGGAATGTCGCGGGACAGGGTATCAAGGTCGACTGGTTCTGTCTGAGATTCTGTTACCAGATCAGACAGACGTGGGCCGCGCCATTCTGTCCCGTGGCGATTCCGCGGAATTAGAAGCCCTGGCCCGGCAGGCCGGCATGTTGACCCGCTGGCAACGGGCCTGCAGTGCGATCGAGGCCGGGCAAACCAGCCCGGCGGAAATCCGGCGAGTTTTGGGGTTGGGCGATGTTTGATCTGTCAACGTGATGTGCATTCATCCAGGAAATTACGAGTCATGTCCGAATCGGGCCGGCCCTTAACGCCGGAGCAACTGATCGCGCTGAACGAGGAAATCGCGACTCTGGTCATGGCCGGGGTACCGCTGGAACTCGGATTGCGCGCCTTGGGCAGCGATGTCCCTTCAGTGCTGGGCCGGGTCAGTCAGACGATCGCAATTCAGTTGCAAGCAGGTCAGTCGCTTCCCGATGCTCTGCAAACGTCGATCCCCGGTCTGCCACGGATTTATCTCGCGGCAGTGGAAGCAGGAATGCGGTCAGGTCAGTTGCCGCGGACACTGGAACTCCTGTGTCGATTCCTGCAGCAAGGTCTGGATCTCCGGCAGCGAATTGAATTCGCGTTTCTGTATCCATTACTGGTCATGCTGCTGGCCTATGGATTGTTCGTGACTTTTGTGATTGAATCCGTCCAACATTGGACAGAGCTCTGGGGCGATATCGCCCTCCAGCATGGTACTTTCATGTTAACGTATCAGTTCTTCTGTTTGAACTGGCCGATTTGGGTCGGGATTCTCCCTGCACTGGTCCTGCTGACCGTGGGGTGCTGGTTCTGGTTCGGCAGAAGATCTCTCATGCCCGATCGACGCCCAAGTCTCCTGGTGCGATTGATTCCAGGATTGCATGGCGTCATCCGACTCTGGCATTGGTCCATCTTCTGTGAAACCTCTGCCTTACTGATCGAACATCAGGTGACGTTGCCGGAGGCATTAAGACTGTCGGGCGCGACAACCGGCAATCCGTTGATTGATCATGAGTCGTCGCGTCTCGCCGAGTGTATCGAGCAGGGTAAATCGGCTGCCGACAGTCTGCGCGACAGGCGTCAGATTCCCACGTTTCTCAGATGGGTCCTGTCGAATTCCACTCAGCCGACGGCACTCCTGAGTTCCCTGCGACAAGCCGCAGGATTGTATTACGAACGAGCCCAACGCCGAGCTGAAGCGATCAAGACGTGGCTGCCGTTGGGATTGATCGTGCTGATTGGCGGTGGTGCGGTATTGCTTTACGCCCTCACCTGTCTCATTCCCATCATCAATATGATCGGGGAGTTGACCGATGCCTAAGTACGAATTCATCGCCGTAAACGAAGCGGGGCAGAAGAAGACTGGCCAGGCCGAGGGCTCGGATAGCGCTGCTGTGCGAAACGAATTGCGTTTGACTGGCTGGACCGTCTTTTCCATCAATGAGATCCGAATTCCGACCGCCGGAGTCTCAACTGCCGAAGCAGCTCTGATGGCCCAGCACCTCGTCACCGCGACGCAAGCCGGATTGCCACTATCAGGTGCCTTGCGTGCATTGTCTGAGGAAGCGTCTTCACGCCGCTTTCAGCGACATTTGAAAACTGTCTGTGAGGCACTGGAGCATGGCGAACCTCTGGAAAAAGTCTTACTGGATCCCACACTCCGTTTGCCACCCGCGATTGCCAAAATACTCGGCAGCGGCTTGCCCCTGGCAGCTATCAGCCAATTGTTGATCCAACAAATCCAATCGGCTGGAGTGCTGCGGGAACTCAGGGCAAAAGTCCTGCTGGTGCTGGCCTATCCGGCCTGTCTGATGTTCTTGATCAGTGGCATGTGGCTGTTCATGGTCGCCTATGTCACTCCGCTGTACTCGCAAATTCTCGACGGCTTCGGCGTGTCCGGACAGCCGCTCCAAAAACTGTTGATGCAGTTATCGATGTTTCTTACGGAAATTCGTTGGGAATGGTGGGCCTGCATGGTCGGAGGTGTGGTGGTCGCGGCGTTTCTGAGTTTTCGACTGATTCCCGCGGTTGTCCAGAGACGAATGTGGTGCAGCATTCCATTCGTTGGCTCCATGTATCGGTTGGCAGCGCTGAGCGATCTGGCGGAGACACTGGCGGTATTAATAGCCTGCGAGGTACCGCTGCCTCAAGCGTTAGTCACTGCGGCCGACCAATCGCGCGATCCCGATCTGGGACTCCTCTGTCGAGGCGTGTCCAATCAGATTCGCGGTGGAACACGCATGGAAGTCATCATCGCGAAGGAGCGGGAATTGCCAGCCCACCTGGAACAAATCCTGCGATGGACAGCACGCGGACAGGAGGGTTGCGAAGCGTTGCAGGGGCTGGCGATCATGTTGCGGGTCAAATCCCGGCTGCTGGCTCAATCCGCCATTCCATTGCTGGAACCGATCATGATGATCACCTCTGTGCTGGCTCTGGTGTTCTATGCGGTCACGGTCTTAACGCCGGTTTTCAAACTCTTGAATTTATTGGCGTTATTGGCGTAGAGAGTCACTCGCAATGCATTTGATACTGGCGATCATTTCTGGTTTAGGCTTGCTGTCGGTCGTCGTCTGCCTGCTGATCGCGGCTGGCTATGGAGTGGGATTGATTTTGCTGGTTGGCCAGATTCGCAACGTCCGCCAGGAAATCAGTCGCGAAAGACTCGGACGATTCCTGCTGGTAATTGGGGTGGATCACTTCGTTTCGGCGATCTTTGGATTGATCTTGTGTTCACTTCTGATCGCTGTTCCCGCAGTCCGTGGATATTTTCCATTGATCAATGGTCCCAAAGTGACAGACGAAGCGATTGTTATCAGCGTCGCCTTGATCATGGCCTTTTTTTCGATGCTGTGGACCTCGGTGGGAGTGTTGTTGGTGCTCATTCGAAAGAGCCTGATTTCGCGTGGAGCGATCCAACGCGAACTGGACTGGGAACCTTGGCTGACGGTCGTGCTGGTCGCTGGTGTTTTGTTGCAGATCCCGACGTTGTTCTTTTTCCTGTTGGTCTGCGCGCCGCTTCTCCTGCAAGTCCGTCGGCTGATGGCAATCAATCGCCAGGGTAATCTGATCTGGACGTTGTCTCTGGCTGTCCGCCGTCAATTACCACTCGGCAAAGAAGTACGAAACCTCTCGGAAGGATTGTGGGGGCGGCAACGTCTGCGGTTAGAATTGCTGTCGGAGAATCTCGATGCGGGCCAATCTTTGTCCAATTCTCTGGAGCGACAACCGGGCCTGGTCCCCCTTTCGGTGGTCACGCAGCTGCGGTTGGGCGAGGATACGGGAACGTTGAGCGAAATCGCGCCCCAATGCGGAGCAGCACAGGTGCGAAGCTTCGCGAAAGAGGAGACTGTCGCCGCGACTCAAAACGCGTTCATGATTTTGTTGCTGCCGATCACCTTTCTGCCGCTGGTGATGGGGTTTGTTGGGTATTGGATCGTTCCGAAGCATAAGAAGATTTTTGAAGACTTCGGAGTCAGCACTCCGGAATTGACCAGAACGGCATTCGCATTACTGGACGGCAACTCCGGGTTTCCTGCGGTAATTGGACTGATGTCGATCGCCTGTGTGATATCCACGATCGCCGTCATCCTGCGAGATCGTGAGCGTGATTGGCCATTCCTGACCTGGCTGGTTCCACGTACCAACGCACCGCTCATACTCAGATCACTGGCTTTGCTGGTCCGCGAGAACCGGCCGTTGGCCACGGGTCTACGGGCTCTGGAAAGTTCCCATGCGCGTCTGCGCGTCCGGGCACAGTTAAAACGAGTTCTCGCGCAACTCGACCAGGGATCGGATGCCTGGGAAGCACTGGCCAGTCAACGCCTGGTCAGCCGGCATGACTTGCTGCTACTGCGGGCCGCAGAGCGAATTCGCAATCTTCCGTGGGCATTGGAGCAAATCGCTGAAACGATTGAACGACGTTCATGGAATCGACTGCGAGTCCTATTGGAAGTCGCCTTCCCCGTCATCACGATCGCCATCGGACTCGTTGTTCTAGGATTCATTGTGGCATTCACATTGCCGTTGGTATTGACGCTGGAGAATATGGCGGCCGTTCACTGATTGTGCCAGGGAAAATCGCACGTCTGGAGAGTCCTGTTTTGATGTATCGAATCCAAACTATTCCCGCCCCCTTGCAGGCACGGCGGGGCCTGATGTTGCTGGACATGCTGGTCGCGGGAATCGCAATCAGCACCGCCGTCATCATCGCCGTGTCGTCGATTGCCATCGTCCAGCGGAGCCGGCATCGCGCGGACCGTCTGCAATATGCCGCTCAAGAGCTGAACAATCAACTGGAGCGAGCGACCTCGCTGAAATGGGAGCAGCTGACTCCGGAGGTGTTGGCGAAGGTCCAGCTGTCGGAAGCGGCCCAAGAACGACTTCCGGGAGCAAAGTTGAAATTGTCGGTGACGGTCGCCTCGGAACTGCGGCCTGCGAAAAAGGTGGAAGCGCAAATCAATTGGCCTGAAATAGATCAAACGACAGATCCCCCGCTGCATCTGACGACCTGGGTCTTCGCCCATCAGGAGACTCCATAATGCGAACACGTCATGATCGCGTCTGGCCCACGCATCGTCCGTCGAGAAGAAACCGTTCGGGAATCTCTTTGATTCAGATGCTCGTGGCAATTACGTCGCTGGCGATCATCTCAACAATTGGCGTACGGATGATCGGCAACTTGCTGCTCGTCGAACGCCAGGGAGTGAACCATGTCACAAAACTCTCGAGTCTGGCTCGATTATCGAGACAATTTCGCGAGGACACGCATGTGGCTCAGGATTGCCTGACATTACAGGCACCTGATACCGGGAACGTTCGTTTGACGTTCTCCAAAGCTCACACCGTCGTCTATCAACGGAATGACCGCGGAATCATCCGCACGGAAAGAAATGCCGACCAGATCGTGCACCGCGATGTATTCCGCATGACGGCCGCATCACTCACCTGCGAGCCGGCAACGGATTCCGCGGCGATCGCGACTTTAGTGATCAGGCTGCAACGTCCGGACGCCAGAGTCTCTGAAGAGTTCCGCATCGACGCACAACTGGGCCGGGATCTGATTGAATCAAAAAATGCGAGTGCCCTGGATCTGAAGGAGAACAAGCCAACAGGTAACGGGTCGTCATAGTGGCCTTGGCAGAGCCAGGCTTCAGAAGCACAGCTTGATCGGTCCGAGTAGTTTGATCAGTCAAACAGGACAGATCGGACGGATCCGGTCCCAAATGCTCGTCAGAGAATTCCTTCAAGGTTCATCATGTTGAAGTTCCAACCAAAACAATTCCGCCGGTCCAGACGCCGTGGCGTAGCCGGGATGTGGGGCATTGTTTGTCTAATCCTTGCCACGGCGATTGCCGCAACGCTGGGGCGTCTGACCCTGACGGGGAATCGGTTGGTAATCCAGGAGCAGCGGAGATCCCAATGTGACTGGCTGGTCCAGGCCGGCGGGTCATTGGCCTCGTCACGGCTGCAAGCCGATCCCAAATATATCGGTGAGACGTGGAAGATCACCGCGGAGCAGCTGGGAGGATCCGATTCCGGCGAAGTCGTGATCGAAGTCGCCGCGGCCGATCCAGCCGTCGCGGATTCCGTACGTCAGATCCGCATCAATGCCAGATTCCCGAAGGAATCGCCACGAGAAGTGAAGCTCACGAAAACACTCCGATTAACGCGCTGATTCCAGGAACGCGAGGAGATCCTGGGCTCTACGCATATCCCGCCAATTTCAGGACCGCCGCATAGTCTTCCGGAGTATTCGAATTCCGGAACGACTCGAGGTTCGGATCGATATCTTTCAGGGAATCAATCGGAATTTCAAGCGCCCGCGCCTGCTCCAGCAGAAAGACAGGTCTCAGCCTGCCTGCCGCCAATAATTCACGGATGCGCTCTTCGAGCGAAAGCCGATACACGGCAGCCAGCGGATGATGGAACTTGCCCTCGACCGGAATCACCAGGTCATGTTCGCCGAGCGATTCGCAGATTCGTCGCACCACTTCCGACTTCAACAGGGGCACGTCACACGCGGAAGCATACGCCGCGTCTGCCCGTCCGCGTAACACCGAAAACGCGGCAGACAGTCCGCCCACGGGCCCTAGCGCTTCGCGTTCATCGCGTGCAATCAGGACGTCGGCCGGCAATTCCGGCAACTCCTGTCCCACCGCCGCGACAACGACGATCGGTGAAACCACCTCACTCAGGATCCGCACGATGCGTTGCAGCAGGACTTCCTCCGGCCCAAACGGCAACCAAGCCTTCGGCCGGCCCATGCGCGTGCTGAGGCCGCCACACAAAACAATCCCGGCAGTTCGAGGTATCAGGGTCATGTCAAGATCATAGCAAATCCCTGTAGGCGAGTCTCTGGCGAGACTCGCCTACAGGTCTGCACTTGATCTGCTATAATTCGGGTACTGAAATTAGAGCGCATTAACTTAAGGTGTGCGGATCGGGATGACAGACGAAAACGGGATTGTCGAAGGTCTTGGGGCTTCCGAAATCTGTAACAGCGAAATGAGAATTTTCTCCGTTCCCCAACGGGGATCCGTCAATAGCCCAGGGTTGCCGCTCAGCGGCTACCCTGGGTATTGGCATTCCCCGAATTCTTCAACCCCAACGGGGTTGCGCCCGTCAAAATCGGATCTTCCTGGGACGCAACCCCGTTGGGGTTGAAGAGTATTTTTGTGGCCTCGACCCAGGGTAGCCGCTCTTAGCGGCAACCCTGGGCTATTGACGGATCCCCTTTGGGGAACGATCGGATTGAAATCCATCCAGTATTAGAATTCGGAAGAGCATCGTTTCGCGTTAACCGCGAACACGCTCGGTGAATCCGCTATAGCTCACAACATCCGGGAACGTCATGACATTACCTCGACTTGGGCTGCCGCATCTGGGGATTGGACTTGGGCTGCGGACGGTTCATTTTGGTTATCTGTTGCAGGAAACGCCGGCCGTCGACTGGTTCGAAATCATCTCCGAGAATTTCCTGGACTCGGGGGGACGGCCGCGGTACGTTCTGGATCAGATTGCCGAACGCTATCCCGTCGTCATGCATGGCGTTTCGTTGTCTATTGGCAGTACCGATCCACTGAATTTTGAATACTTGACCAAGCTCAAGCGGCTGGCCGATGCGGTTGGAGCGCGGTGGATTTCGGACCACTTGTGCTGGACCGGCGTGTTGGGATTGAATACGCACGACTTGCTGCCGTTGCCCTTTACGGAAGAGTCGCTGCAGCACGTAATTGACCGCGTCCGAGTCGTCCAGGAATTTCTAGAGCGGCCGTTGATTCTCGAAAATCCCAGCAGTTATGTCACCTTTCGGTCCTCGACGATGCCGGAATGGGAATTTCTGTCTCGAGTCACCGAGGGAGCCGATTGCGGGATCCTGCTGGATGTCAACAACGTCTACGTTTCCAGCGTGAATCATGAATTTGATGCCCATGAGTATCTGGAGAAAATCCCTGCACAGCGAGTGGTCCAGATGCATCTGGCAGGCCACATGAATTGCGGCACGCACTTGATTGATACGCACGACGGACCGGTCATCAACCCGGTATGGCAGTTATACCGCCGAGCTTCCGAGCTGACGGGCGGTGTTTCCACGCTGCTGGAATGGGATGCGCGGATTCCCTCATTCCCGGAAATGCATGCGGAAGCATTAAAAGCACGAGATTGGTTGAAACCGCAAGCTCCAGTTGAAACGGCCGAAGAAGAAGTGATTTCTGAATTCGATGCCGACGCGGCTTTCCCGAGTTACAGCGAACCCAGGTTCGTACCGGCTGAAGTGGAATGATTGCGACCTTTCGAAGTAGGACAGGTTTTCAACCTGTCCGTACTCAAGGAATTGACAGGTTGGAAACCTGTCCTACCCATTACTTCGCGCGATCGGAGAGACTTGGAAACAGTCTTCGGTAACGCCGTGACGGATTTCAAGACGCCAATTTCCCCGTAGCCACGGTTGCCAAACCTTGGCATCGGATCAGAAACAAGGCGAACCGCCCCAATCTCTGGCGAGATTGGCTACAAGAATCCCTCGCGGCGTTAGGACCTGCCCCTGACGTAAGAGTCCTTTGCCGCGAACCACAGATGTGTTACCTTGCACGTCGAGCAATTCAGCACGCCGGATTCTCGAAACATCGGAATTTCACGGATTCGGCTTTCCAGAACACGGATGAGATCATGCAACGGTTGAAGGTCGCACAGGCTCTGAAGAGCACCTCGGTGGGAATTGAAGTCGATGTTCGCGGTTGGATTCGCACCAAACGTGAATCGAAACAAGGGTTCGCGTTCCTCGAACTCAACGACGGCAGCTCGATGGGCAATCTGCAAGTCATTGTGGACGGATCAGTCCCCGGTTTCGCCGACATCAATAAACAACTGACAACGGGATCCAGCGTGCGGGTGACGGGCGAGCTGAAAGAATCCCCGGCCGCCGGGCAACGCGTGGAAGTTCACGCGAAGACCCTGGAACTTTATGGCACCGCCGACGCCGAGAAATTTCCGCTCCAGAAGAAGCGGCATAGCTTCGAATTTCTGCGCGAGATCGCGCACCTCAGGCCGCGGACGAATACATTTGGAGCCATCTTTCGCGTTCGGAACGCGCTCAGTCGCGCGATCCACAATTTCTTTCAATCCCGCGGTTTCTTGTATGTGCACTCGCCCATCATCACGACCAGTGATGCCGAAGGGGCGGGCGCCATGTTTCACGTCACGACGTTGGACATGGTCAAGCGGAAGCTCGTGGACGGTCAGGTCGATTACACAGAGGATTTCTTCGGCAAGAAGGCGTCGCTGACAGTCAGTGGCCAGCTGGAGGGCGAGATTTTCGCCACGTCGCTGGGTGACTGCTACACGTTTGGCCCCACGTTCCGTGCTGAAAATTCCAATACGACCCGGCATCTGGCCGAGTTCTGGATGATCGAACCGGAGATGCCATTCTACGACCTGCAGGACAACATGAATCTGGCGGAATCCTTCATCCGCGAGATTCTGACCGAAGTCCTGGCGGCGTGTCCTGAGGACATGGCGTTCTTTAATGAACGTATTGACAACACGGTGATGGCAACTTTACGGAATATCATTGACAACGATTTCTTGCGGCTGTCTTACACCGAAGCCGTCGAAATCCTGATGACTTGCGGCGAGAAATTTGACTACCCTGTCGAGTGGGGCACCGATCTGCAGTCGGAGCATGAACGCTATCTGACCGAAAAGAAGTTCGGCAAACCCATCATTCTGTATGATTATCCACGCCAGATCAAATCGTTCTACATGCGCGTCAACGAAGACGGTAAGACGGTCCGGGCGATGGACGTGCTGGTACCGCGAGTGGGTGAAATTATCGGCGGCAGCCAGCGCGAAGAACGCCTGGATGTGTTGCTGGAACGGATGCAGGAATGCGGCTTGAATCCTGAGGATTATTGGTGGTACGTCGACCTGCGACGTTACGGTTCAGTACCGCACTCAGGGTTTGGCCTGGGACTGGAACGCGTCATGCTGTTGCTCACCGGAATGGCAAATATCCGCGACGTGATTCCGTTCCCCAGAACGCCCAAGAACGCCGATTTTTAAAACGAGAGAGCATGTGCTTCACCCCTCGATCTCGTCGCAATTCTCCGTTGGAGTCCCGGCTTCAGCCGGCGCGAACAGGCCTCGTGGAGTCGCACGCACCGCCTATAGGTTTTGAAGTTGCGCTTGTTTTTGACTTTACCCCGAAGGGGTTTCACAACAAAGCCCAGGGTTCGCCACGTACGCGTGGCGTACCCTGGGTCATGCGGTATTGGAAATGCTGTACCCTGAAAGGGTTCCACAATCGGGCTCTGTGAAACCCTTTCAGGGTATTGTCATCGGATTGGGGCGATACCCAGGGTGCGCCGTGGGTACCCGGCGACCCTGGGCTTTGTTGTGAAATCCCTTCGGGATAGATGAAACAACCACATTGTCGTAAATCGGAACGTATTCGACCAAAGACCTGTTGGATTGCAGACGCCCGAGCTGAAGATGCCAAAATAGCGCAACTTCAAAACCTAGAGTCGGGACTCCAACGGGCGCAAACATTCGGTTAAACTTCTGCAATCTCCGCTGATTCAGGCTGAACGGAGTGCGCCTTTCTGAATTCCTGACAAGGGAATGGTGAAACGTGCCGCGAAAGGCATCCGTCCGATAAGTCTCCTCAACGGTCAATCACCCTCATCGGAGTTTTCAACATGTTCGGCCGTGTCTGCTGCTTCACGTTCTTGACGTGTGCCTGGTCCATTGGATTTGGATGCACGATCAACGCCGCCGACCTCGATCCTCGACGTCCGGCGGCCATTGAAGTGGAAAACGTGCCGGTCATTCCGAGCGAAGTCTTCCAACGGCTGCGGCAATACCAATCGGTTCGCCAAACTCGTTTTCGAGGCTGGTCGCCGGATGGCAATGGAATGTTGATTCAAACCCAGTTCGGCAATACTCCGCAACTGCACCGTGTTCAAGGCCCCGGTTACGATCGCCTGCAACTGACATTTCAGGACGAGCCGACGGATGGCCGATTTGTCCCTGGAAAATCGGACGCAATACTGCTGACGCTGTCTGCGGGTGGCAGTGAAAACGATCAACTCTATTGGCAGACGTTTCAGGACGGCAAAGTCAAACTCTTAACAGATGGCAAATCGCGGAACCTGTTAGGACCGGTGAGTCATGATGGGCGATTCGTCGTTATCACCAGTAATCGCCGGAACGGACGTGACATGGATGTGTTACTCGGTGATCTGGTTCAGCTGGGGACTTGGACTGACTTACTGCAGGTGAACCAGCAATCCTGGTCTCCGCTGCAGTTCTCGCTGGATGGGCAACGGCTACTGCTCAATCGAGTTGTTTCGATCAACGAAACCTATCTGGCCGTGTTCGATTTCAAGACCCGCAAGCTCACCGAGATTCCCCCGCCCGATCTGGGAGCTGAAAAGAATAGTGCTCGTGGAAAAGTTGCCGTCGGATCGGCGGTTTTCTCTAAGAATGGAGAATCGGTCTATCTCACGTCTGATGCCATCGGCGAATTTCAGCACCTGGCCCGCGTCAACCTAAAAGACATGTCGTATGAATGGCTCACGCAGGACATCCCCTGGGACATTGATCATCTGGAACTTGATCCCCGCACCGGGCAACTCGCCTTTACTGCGAACGAAGAAGGTTCCAGTGTGCTCTATGTTTTCGACCCTGCCGCCAAGGATTCGCCGCGCCGCAAGCTCGCGACTCCGCAAGGAGTGATCAGCGGTCCCGAGTTCTCACCCACGAGCACCGAGTTGGGCTTCACACTGGCACCGCCCAACGGTCCGTCTGAAGCATGCGCTGTCGATCTGGCGGATGGCGACTTGAATCAGTGGACAGAAAGTGAAGTCGGCGGTCTGAATCGTAAGACATTCATTTCCCCGACCCGAATTCAATTTCCGACGTTTGACGGCCGTCAGATCCCGGCCTATTACTTCAAGCCAAAAATCGCGGGGAACAAAAAGGTCCCCGTCTTGATCAACATTCATGGCGGCCCCGAATCGCAATACCGTCCACTGTTTTCCGGGATCGATCAATACTACCTGAATGAATTGGGAATTGCCGTGATTTATCCCAATGTCCGCGGTTCCGATGGATATGGCAAGACCTATCTACAATTGGACAACGGCCCCAAGCGCGAAGACAGCGTGAAGGACATTGGGGCGCTCCTGGACTGGATTAAGCTGCAACCCGAATTGGATGCAGATAACGTGGCCGTGAATGGCGCGTCTTATGGCGGCTACATGGTATTGGCCTCACTGGTCATGCACGGCGACCGGATTCGAGCCGGCATCGATAGTGTCGGCATCGCGAATTTCATCACGTTCTTTGAAAACACCAGCGAATACCGCCGAGATCTGCGTCGAGTCGAATACGGAGACGAGCGCGATCCGGCGATGCGTGCGATCTTTGAAAAGATCAGCCCGGCGAAGAATGCGGGCAAGATTCGCTCGGCGCTCCTGGTATCGCACGGAAAGAACGATCCTCGAGTCCCCTTTTCAGAAGCGAAGCAGATCGCGCCACTCGTTCGGCAAAATGGCCAGGATGTATGGACCGTATACGCAGGTAACGAAGGTCACGGATTCCGGAAGCGAGACAACCGCGACTATTACTCGGCAGTCGTGACATTGTTTTTACAGATGCATTTGAAGTAACTGCTGATCCCCGCGATAGCGCATTCACTCAAAGTCGCGATTCTCCGTTGGAGTCCCGCCTTGAGGCGGCGCGGACAGGCCTCGCGGAGTCGCACGCACCGCCTCAAGGTTTTGAAGTTGCGCTTGTTTTTGAATTTGCCCCGAAGGGGGGTTCACAGCAAAGCCCTGGGTTCGCCACGTACGCGTGGCGTACCCAGGGCTTTGCGATATTGGAAATGCTGTACCTTGAAAGGGTTCCACAATCGGGATCTGTGAAACCCTTTCAGGGTATTGCCGTCTGATTGGGGCAATTCCCAGGGTGCGCCGTGGGTACCCGGCGACCCTGGGCTTTGTTGTCAAACCCCTTCGGGTTATTTACAAATAGGGCTCAACTTCAATTCACCGCAACTTCAAAACAGGCATTGCGGGCTTTGATGCGCTCTAAAGCCGGCAGATCAACAATTCCCGCTCGTAGACGATCTCTGGCGGTAGACGATCATGCAACTCAATAAACAGTTCCTCGTGGCCGAGAACTTCTGACTTCCAGCTGTTGCGGTCCACTGCTTGCAATTGAGTGAAAGTCTCTTTGGGAAATTCGAGCCCCTGCCATTCGATGTCTTCGTAGCGCGGCATCCAGCCGATGGGGGTTTCCTGGCCCAGGGCACGGCCGTGAGTGCGATCGATGATCCATTTCAAAATTCGCATGTTTTCCGCGAAACCGGGCCAGATAAATTTGCCGTCCGCGCCCTTCCGGAACCAGTTCACAGAGAAGATTCGGGGCGTCTCGGAGAGGGCACGCTGCATGCGAATCCAGTGGCGGAAATAGTCGCCCATGTGGTAGCCGCAGAAGGGCAGCATGGCCATGGGATCGCGCCGGACCTTGCCAATTGTCCCCGCCGCCGCCGCCGTCATTTCCGAGCCCACAGTGGCGCCCAGGTAGACGCCGGCGCTCCAGTTAAAGGCCTGATAAACCAGCGGCATAGTCGTCGCTCTACGGCCTCCGAAGATGATCGCGCTGATCGGCACTCCTTGAGGATCCTCCCAGGCAGGATCAATTGTCGGGCATTGTGATGCGGGTGCGGTGAAGCGTGAATTCGGGTGAGCCGCTTTCGCGCCGGTCTCTTTCGCGATCTGCGGTGTCCAACGCTGGCCTTGCCAATCAAGACACTCTGTTGGTGGCTCATCCGTCATGCCTTCCCACCAGACTCCACCCTCAGGGGTGAGCGCCACGTTGGTGAAGATCGTGTTCCGCGACAGAGCGGCCATGGCATTGGGATTGGTTTTCGATGACGTGCCGGGGGCGACGCCAAAGAAGCCGGCTTCGGGATTGATGGCTCGCAACCGGTTTTCAGCATCGGGTTTCAGCCAGGCAATATCATCGCCGACCGTCCAGACCTTCCAACCTTCAAAACCAGCAGGCGGAATCAGCATGGCGAAGTTGGTCTTGCCGCAAGAAGAAGGGAACGCGGCGGTGACGTAAGTCTTCTCCCCCTGTGGGTTTTCCACTCCGAGAATCAGCATGTGCTCGGCCATCCAGCCTTCATCCCGGGCAATGTTTGATGCGATGCGGAGCGCGAAACACTTCTTTCCCAGCAGTGCATTCCCGCCATATCCGGAGCCGTAGGACCAGATTTCCCGCGTCTCTGGAAAATGGACGATGTATTTCTCTTTATTGCACGGCCAGGCGACATCTTGTTGAGTGGCTTCGAGAGGAGCGCCGACCGTGTGCATGCAGGGCACAACGCGTTTCTCGTCCTTGTCAATTTCCGCAAAGACCGGCAGGCCGATCCGGGCCATAATATACATACTGACAACAACATACGGCGAATCGGTGAGCTGAACCCCGATCTGTGACATCGGTGAGCCAACCGGCCCCATGCTGTACGGCAAGACGTACATCGTCCGTCCCCGCATCGATCCATCGAACAACCGCTTCAATTTGCGGCGCATCAGATACGGATTCTCCCAATGATTGGTAGGGCCCGCAGCCTCTTCGGAGAGCGAACAAATGAAGGTTCGGTCTTCGACCCGCGCCACGTCGCTGGGGTCCGATCGCGCATAGTAACAACCCGGCCAGATTGCCTCGTTGAGCTTGATGAATGACCCGGACTGTACCATTTGCCCGCAGATCGAGTCATGTTCTTCCCGCGATCCATCGACCCAATGAATTGCGTCGGGTTGCGTGAGGCGCGCCATCTTTTCCACCCACTTCAGCAGGTGGGCATTCTTACTGAGAGGGATCGCCGGGTTGCGGCCATGCACTGCCAATCCAGAATATGTGGTCGTGGAAGGGCTGTGATCTTGCGCGGACTTCATTCGAAATTCCAATTCTGCAGCAAATGTCATTGTCAACGAGCGCTCGTTGTGACGCATAGCGTACCAAGGCGGTCAATGTTGTGGCCACTCCATTCGATCAATTGACGTTTGCCGATGCGATCGTGACGACGTGGAGAAACCGCAGGAATTGCACTATGGCACTGACCTGGGCGGCGGCGTTTTGTCTTCCTGTGCTGCGTTGAATCGCCATTCTTTGGTGACAATTAACCGGGCTCCGCGACGGAACGAGAGGTACGACCAGGCCCATTGCAGAACGACCAGCAATCGGTTTTTGAAGCCGGTCAAGTAATAGATGTGGACGACCAGCCACATCAGCCAGGCCGGAAATCCGGCCAGCTTGAAGCGTCCAATCTCCAAAACCGCCCGGCTGCGTCCGATGGTGGCCATTTGGCCTTTGTCAGTAAAATGGAATGGCTGTCGTGGCTGGCCTCGCTGTTCGAGACGGATCAATCGAGCCAGGTAGTGTCCTTGTTGCATCGCAACAGGAGCTGTGCCCGGTAAGGGTTTTCCTGTCTGGTGCAGGAAGCACGCTTGATCACCGACCACGAAGATGTTGGGATGTCCCTGAACGCTTAAGTCGGGTTCGACCAGTACCCGGCCTTGTCGATCGACATTCAGACCGGCGTCTTTCCCGAGTGGTGATGCTTTAACTCCGGCCGCCCAGAGTACCGTTGCAGATTGGATGCGTTCACTGCCAACATTGACTCCCTGGGCGTCGATTTGAGTCACCGCACTGCCCGTCCAGATTTGGACTCCCAAATGCTCCAGGTCGCGAGTTGCTCGGGCCCCCTGCTGTTCGCTGAACATGGGCAAGATCCGCGGTCCAGCTTCCAGCAGAATGACGCGGGCCAGCGTCGCGTCGATGTGGCGGAAGTCCTTGGCCAGTGTGAATCGACTCATCTCGCCGATCGCGCCGGCTAATTCGACACCCGTGGGTCCGCCTCCTACGACGACAAAGGTCAACAGCCGCTTGCGGTCTTCCGCAGACTGGCTGCACTCGGCCAGTTCATAGGCCGAGAGGACTCGGCGGCGGATTTCCGTGGCCTGTTCCAGAGTCTTCAGTCCGGGGGCATACTCTTCCCAGTCGTCATGGCCAAAGTAACTGTGTCGGGCTCCACAAGCCAGGATCAGGTAATCAAAGGCCACTTCTCCAAAGTCGGCGTGAACCACTTTTTTCGTGATGTCGACCGAGTGCACTTCGCCCAGCAAGACTCGGATATTGGGATACCGAGAAACCAGACTGCGGATCGGCGCCGCGATATCGGCGGGACTGAGTCCAGCCATGGCGACCTGATACAACAGCGGCTGAAATAGATGATGGTTGGTCCGGTCGATCAGAGTGACTTCCAGATCCGCAACACCGCCCAGGCCCTTGGCAATATTCAGCCCGGCAAAACCGCCACCAACGATCAAGACATGCGGCATGAAGAATGATCCTGATCTGATAGGTAAGTTGCCACGCGTGTGCACATATGCTGTTCGCGGCCACAAATGAGTCTTTCACCGTACTCATTCCCGCGATCGAACGTCTCATTCCTGGCCGTGTGCGATATAAGTTCAGTGCGACCCTGGACGCTTCAATTATTTCGATTGGCAAGTGTCCTCGCAAGTGGTTGCAATTCGAGTGTCAATACTTTCGGTGTCTCGGTGACGCCACGAATCAACAGAATTCGCTGCTGCTCCGTTGTCGCTTCTGTTAAGACTGACCGGCTGGCCAATCTCGTGAGGCGCGCCAATACCTCACAGCTAGATCAGCGGCAAGAAATTTCAGTACTTGTTGCAATGTTTCTAGCGGACGGGTATCGTGAAGTACTGGAACAGGTGTCAGCCAGAGAGCGTTGGCGTGTGATGTTGATTTCCATCAGGACAGACTGCAATGCCAGACTTCATCGATGATCATCAAGGATTCATTTCCCAATTGCGTCGTCGAATCGGATCTGTGAGCGCCGCAGCAGCCGCTCTGCTTACTTCGTATTCGGTCGCGGAATCTGCTCAACCGATCCATCGGTTGCTGCATACGGCAACGTCAACTTCAGTCGAGGCCGACAGACGCTCGATTGTTCGCCCACTGATCGCACCTCTTGTGCTGAAGCCCAATACTGGCGGACCAATCACCATCCTCGCCGGTCATCGATCGCATTCCTCGCACAGTTCACACCGGTCGCATACCTCTGGAAGCTTTCACAGCTCACATTTTTCGAGTAGCGCAAGCGTACCGCGAACGCAGATTTCTCGGCCCGCTATCACGAAATCGTACTCCCCACGATCCCGCGACAAAGAATCGAAGACCGTCACATCAGCTGAGTCTGAGCAGACCAGTCCGATCCCGGAACAAGTTGAACCGCGCCAGGAGCGGGCGCCAAAGCAGTCGGATTTGGACACTGTCAATGACAAGCAGGCGGAGCCCAAAAAAGAAAAGCCCGTTCCCCGTCCTGCCGTGGACTATAACGATCCGAAGCAACGATTTCGGGCGCACACATTTTCAGAAATTGATGGAAAGCCGAAAGTCACCATTGAGGACCTGAAAACAGAAAAGAAGAAGCGTGTCTCGGAAGGAGACGTGGTTGCCGGGTATCACGTGATCAAGATTGATCATGAAAATCATACTGTTGAGCTTCGGGGAGATGACAAAAAGACCATTATCGTTAATCAATAGCTGCAACTGCTAATTCCGATCTTTCATTTTGGGGACTGTATCTTCCGGAACGCGTCGGAATACGAATGGCAAATTGACTGAGATTCATGCGTCAGTGCATGCGATTTGCCACTCTTTGCAAGTTTTGTGGCGCGACGAGTAACAAACTCGCCGGAGTTGCTCTGGCACAGTTTGGCCTGGTATTGACATCCAATGAATAACAACTCCGTTCGCCGCGAGACTTTGCTAATCGACACTGGAGTTTATCGCTTGACTGCCATTAAGAAAGCACTTTACAAGTTTAGCGGTCGGTGTCTATTAAATATTGAACTGACAGGCGAACGCGGCGTGCGAGTGGCAATCGAGTGCGCTGATCCATTAGTCGACATGCAGGAGTTGATACGTGAGATCCATTGTGAAGTGACTGATCAGGAACTGCGAGAAGTCGTGCTCGAGGAAACG
>JAQGHT010000363.1 GCA_028291565.1 Planctomycetaceae bacterium
AGTTTCACTTTGGGGCGGCGCGTATACTTGGGGGGAGTCAACGTCACCTGCAGCGATTCAGTCACCGGCGGGGGAACGACTTCCAGCGGAAACCATTCCATCGACTGATCGTCACCACCCACTGCCCGGAACTCAAACGGCGTTTTAATCACGAGACTCGAGAAGGCCGCTTCTCGCGATTGCCCCGCACCGTCCTTGATCGTCGTGCGTGGCATGGCTTCGCGAGAAACCGTCCCGTCAGGATGTTTAAATTCCAGATGCACAGCCAAAGGCAGGCGTCCGCGATCATTCAAATTAATCGCGATCAGCTCGAACGTGTCGCCCCGAGCGATCCGGAGTGGCTCGTTCGCATCAGGAACCAGCGCTTCCATTTCCTGATTCACGAATTGCAGCCGGACACGCTTAGGCCAGGGGTGAGATCCAAACGGAAAAACCAGCCGCTTCAGCGCCGTTGCCGCTTCCACCTGATTCAGCCCCACCACGAGCGCGGTCGTCAAGCAGACAATCAATGCCGTCCAGGCGATTCGCTGCACGGGTTTGGATTGCACGACATCTTCGAAATCAATGAATTTCGTCTGCTTGAGCGTTTTATCAATGACCCGCTGCTGCAGTTCGGGAGCCCCCAGCGCGGGATCCTTATTCGCCTGCAGAAACTGAATCGTGCTGGCCAGAGCATCTTTGAACTGCGGAAATCGCCGTTCAATTTTTAATGCCAGGTCGAGATCCGTCAAAGGCACCTGCAGCGGTGCAATCAATCGGCGATAGGCGACATATCCGACGGTGGTCGCAATCGAGAGCCCTAGAATCAATCTGACTCCGGCGTCATCCAGATGCAACATCCAATCGGTCCAGCCGACCAGCAATAATGTGCCGAGTAACACGGCAGTCAGCCAACTCAACCCATGCAGCCACAACAACTGCCGCACTTTGGCTCGCAGTTCCGCCAGTCGTTCTTGCAGGGGAGACATCGTATTTTTAATTCCGTACGGTAATTCGGGTAATCAGTCTGCTTGCAATTCTGAATGTCATGATACCGTAGATCCATTCTCCGCCAACAGTCCAGTCGGAGTTCCCCCTTCTGGACGAATCCCCGCCCATCGAGTACGCTGAATGGTTCGCGTTGAATTTCTTCTTGAGAAGCGGACAAAATACCGAAGAACCAGTGGGCTGACACCCACCGTGCCGGGCTCTTTGTCAGCATCTCAATCGTTGGTTGTCGTGTTTTGTGCCCTGAATGCCTTTAAAACTCTCAAATATCCGATTGCCGGTCGAATTTCCTGAGGCCGAATTGCCGCAGGTTCTGGCGAAACAATTGCAGGTGCCCACGGATTCGCTGACAAGATGGCGAATTCTACGCAAGAGCCTGGATGCAAGAAGCCGCAACTCCTTGCAATTCGTTTATTCGGCCGTTGTTGATTTGACTGCTGACGCGGAACTTCACAGTCTGACCAGGGCCTCCCGGGATATTGAAGAGTTCATCCCTGACGAATTCGAAGAGCCGCCGCGCGGTGACGAGGGTCTCGGCGAACGCCCCGTCGTAGTCGGATCCGGGCCGGCTGGTTTGCTGGCCGCCTATTATCTGGCACTTCGCGGATACCGGCCGCTGGTGATCGAACGCGGCGCGGCGGTCAGAGAACGCGTGCCGGCCATCCGCCTGTTTGACACGGGCGGAGCTCACGATCCTGAAAACAATTATCTCTTTGGCGAAGGAGGAGCCGGCACCTTCAGCGATGGAAAACTGACCTGCCGCATGAGCGGTTCGGATGTGGATTGGGTCCTGGAACAATTCATCGAATGTGGCGGCAAGCCTGCAATCCGCTATGAACATCGTCCCCACCTAGGCAGCAATCGACTGCCCCTGCTGGTTCGAAATTTTCGTCGCAAGATTGAAGCTTTGGGTGGCGAATATCGCTTCAATTGCCGAATGGAATCCTTGGATATCGCGGACGGACGAATGCGTGGAATCGGAACGTCCAGCGGCTATATTCCCGCCTCACAAGCCGTACTGGCAATCGGACACAGTGCTCGCGACACCTATGAAATGCTGCATCAGCTGGGCGTCCCGATGGAAGCCAAGCCGTTTCAGCTGGGGCTGCGAATCGAACAACCGCAGGACCAGGTGAATCGTTATAAATACGGCCGAAACAATCACCAGTATCTCGGCTTGCTGGGTGCCGCGGATTACACATTAGTCGCCAGGTGCCAGCCTAATTTATTCACATTTTGCATGTGCGCGGGGGGCGAAGTCATTCCCAGTGTTTCCGAACCCTATCGGTTCTGTTCAAACGGAATGAGCAACTCGCGCCATGATACTCCCTACGCGAATAGCGGTTTGGTCGTGACACTCGATCCGTGCCTGGAGCTGGGAACGCAACATCCATTGGCAGGCATCGAGATTCAGCGGCGATTTGAGGCCGCTGCATACCAGGTGGGTCGTGCAAACTATCTAGCGCCCATTCAATGGGCCAAGGACTTTATCGACGGACGAACGGCGAAAGTGGGCGAAACGTTACCTTCCTCTTACAAACGCGGTACGATTTCCGCCCAACTGGCGGAGGTGCTGCCACCGATCATCGCGCAGACGATTCGCGCGGGGTTGCCAATCATGGATGAGCAATGGAGTGGCAATTTCCTGAAGCAGGCGACACTAGTCGGACCAGAAATGCGAGGCAGTTCACCCGTACGAATCCCACGTAACTCAGAATCCCGGCAAGTCGATGGAATTGCTGGACTGTATCCCGTCGGTGAAGGCGCGGGCTACGCCGGGGGCATCATCAGTGCGGCTGTGGATGGACTACGAACGGCGAAAGCGATCGTCAGGAAATTCGCCATTCCTTGACATTTCGGAGCGAGACATTGAGAGGTAAGCAACCCTATTCGCCAATCGCCGTTCGAGTCGCGACCTGGCCAAGCCAAAATCGGGTCGAGTGTGTGAGTCTTGAGATTTGAAATCTGGGACTCGATAGCTCGGTGCAGTCGCTTTGTAACAACTTCGCTTCCCCTTGTTTTAGCCATTGACTCAGCGTTGAATCCTTTGCACTTATCCAATTGAGTCTGAGCGAGAAATCATGCCACTTCCCGCGAATAGTCAGGAATGGGAATCACTCCTCAGCCAGATTGTTTTGCGCGACGTTCGCAAGGGAGCAGAACATCTGGCCGACATTGCCGGCGATGGTGCGGCCGCAAAGCATTTCGAACCGGTTCTCGCAGCGTTGCTCAGACTGTTGCCGGAATCCGCGAATCCTGATCAAGCGATTGTGCAGTTCGCCCGATTTGTGCAAGGCGTCCCCGATCGCGCGAGATTGTTCAAATTTCTGCAACATACACCGCGCGCGATCGAGATTCTGCTGAGACTGTTTGTCGCCAGTCAGTTTCTGGCGGAGATTCTGATCGCCAATCCCGACTACGTCACGCGACTGACTCAGCATCAGCAACTCGCCGAATTGAAAAGCCGCCAGCAATTCTTCGCCGAAGCTCTGGCCAGTCTCGGACCTGCCCCCGATGAGGCCGCGCAACTTGATGCTTTAAGGCGCTTTCAACGGTGGGAATTGCTGAGAATCGGCGCATGTGACGCATTTGGAATTGTCGACCTCAGAGCCGTGACCATTCAGCTGTCACTGCTGGCGGATAGTCTGGTACAGGCCTGTCTGCATCTGGCCGTTCAACGCACTTCTTGTCCAAAAGATGGCCTGGTGGTCCTGGCTTTGGGCAAGCTCGGGGGCGAAGAATTGAACTACAGTTCCGACATCGATCTGGTATTTCTGTCAGATGCCAATCCGCAAGACTATTGGCAGGTCTGCCAACGGCTGATCCAATCCCTCAATCGTTCCACAGCGGCCGGGTTCCTCTATCGAGTCGACATGCGGCTGCGGCCGTGGGGTAAGGCCGGGCCCCTCGTTTCCTCGTTGGAAGCCTATTTCGAATACCTGCGAGACAATGCTCAATTGTGGGAACTGCAATCACTGTTGAAGGCCAGGGTGATCGCTGGTGATTTCAGCACTGGACAGCGTTTTCTGGATGAATTGCCCCAGTATCAATTCCATACCCCGGCC
>JAQGHT010000179.1 GCA_028291565.1 Planctomycetaceae bacterium
CTAGGTTACTATGTTCCGGTGCACCGTTCACGATCGTCGCGGGAACCAGGAAATTCCGTTGGATGTAGCGCGTAATCTTGTCTTTGTCTCCGGTCAGCCAATACCACGTCGGAGTTTCGCCCTTCGCATTCGGTTTAATGGCCGGGACGAATTGCTCGGAAAAACGTCTCAAAACGTCTGGAGTATCAACCTCGGGATCCACAGTGAAAACCACCATGTTCACGCCCGTTTGCTCCTGCAGTTCCTTCATGGCTCCGACCAGGATTGGACACGGGCCCCGGCAACGGGAAAACATGAACCCAATCACCCATTCCTTGCCCAGCAGATCTTGCCTGGTGACCGTCTTGCCTGTGCGGTCGGTAAACTCAAAATCATCCAGACCATCCTTGTTCCAAATCGAAATCGGGGCACTCGCAGACTTTTCCGCGACTGGATCCTCAGCAGAAGCCACAGGTACCCGCGTTACCACTGCAAGCAGCATCAGAATTGCGACTCGAAAGGTCTGACGCCGAATTATCGTTGTTGAAAAACACATGAAGTTAGATTCTCTCACAGCAGTTGCCGGCAATGTCTCTCCAAGGGTGTGAACTTTTGAAGTGGGACAGGTTGGTCCTCAGCGCACATTTCGTTCTGACTGCCGGCTGACCAGGGCCACGCTCAGTCCAATACAGGTGCTTGCAAAGATGACCGTCACGAGCAACGACACCCCCATTGAAGGCAAGCCCGCCGAAACCGGTAACGGGTAATCCCAATATAACAATCGCCGCAACGCGGCCACCCCATAAGTCAGTGGATTCAAACGCATCAGCCAGGAGAGCCATCCCGATTCACCGCCAGGAAAAAACGCTCCTGACAACAGCCACATCGGCATCAACAGCATGATCATCAACGCGTGATAGCCCTGCGTTGAATCCAAAGGCCAGGCCATCACGAAACCCAGGGCCGTCAATGTAAACGCCAACAATGCCAGGAAACCGAAAATGGCGCTCCATTGTAACAGATTGGCCTGAATTCCCATCAACGGAGCCAGCGCCAAAAAAATGCCCGCCTGAATCAGACTCAGACACATCCCGCCAGTCAATTTTCCCAGGACAATCGCGAGCCGCGAGACTGGAGAAACCAAGACCCCCTGTAAGAATCCCTCTTTGCGGTCTTCGATGATCGAAATCGTGGAGAAGATTGCCGTAAACAGTACGATCATCACGGCCACACCAGGAAAAAAGTATTCCTGATAACTCAACGGACGGCCCAGCATCTGCGACCAATCCGGGGCCTGAAACGAATTCTTCAATCCCGCTCCGAACAGAATCCAGAACAATAGCGGCTGCCCAAAGGCTCCGATGACTCGAGAACGTTGCCGAAAGAACCGGATCAATTCACGCTGTGCCAACGTCCACGCCGGCCGAAATAATCCAGGTTGAGAATCTTTTTCAGTTGCAGGCATGGTTAGGATCTACCATCGAACTCACTCGGCCGCGGACAAAGTCTGTCCAGTCCGCTGGACGAACACGTCGCTCAATGTCGGCTTCCCTAATGTCACGGAAGTGATTGAGCTGCCAAACTCGGACATGATATCACGCAGCAGATCGAGCCCGTTCCCGCGTTCAATCCGCAAGACGTCGCCCACCTTCTGCACAGACACACCCAATCGTGATGTGATGTCGTTTGCCAGAATCGCCAGCTGGCCGGCATCATGCGATTGGATTGTCAAGCAATCGCCGCCGACCGAACTTCGTAAACTACTGGGGGTATCCAACGCGACAAGTCGCCCCAGATGCAAAATTGCCAGCCGATCACAATTCTCGGCTTCATTCAACAAATGTGTTGAAACAAGGATTGTCAATGACATTTGCTTTCGCAGCTCACGCAGGTGACTCCATAGCTCGAGAATCGCACCGGGATCGAGTCCCGTGCTGGGCTCATCTAGTAACAGGATCCGCGGACGATGGAGCAAAGACTTGGCGATCTCCACCCGCCTTTGTAGCCCCCCGGAAAGCTTGCCGACTAGCTGATCTGCCCGATCGGCGACGCCCAGAGCCGTTAGATTGCTGACAATCCGCGCCTGCAGTTCCGCCTTGGGAATGCCATAGAGCACTCCTTGATGCTGCAGGTTTTCACGGACCGTCAACTTCCGATCGAGGCTCGGAGACTGGAACGTCACCCCCAACAGCCCTCTTACGGCGCGCTGTTGTTTGGTCACATCAAATTCACCAATCGAAACCGTTCCCGTCTGGACCGGTAACAGTGTCGACAAGATGCGGAACAGGGTCGATTTTCCGCCGCCATTGGGCCCCAGGAGTCCGAAGATTTCTCCTTCGGTGACAGAAAAAGAGACCCCATCCAGGGCGCGGCGGTCCAGATAAGAATAGCTGAGATTCCGCACTGCAATGGCCGGTGTCGAGGCGAACATGGGCCATGCCTCCTATTAGCGGAATGAGCGATCAGGAGTGAAGTATCGACGTCTGAAAAGCATAGAAAGTCCCTTAAGGTGTTGCCTGGCGGGACTTTCATCTCGAAGTCACTTCACGACTCATCAAGCTACTTCTTCTCAGTCGTTGTGGGATGAGCGGCCTTGTGATCGTCAGCCTTCTTCACAGCATGCTTGTCGTCATGTTGATGGTCGCCATGCGTATCCGATTCGGCTTTGTGCTCAACCGGACTATGCGCGGCAGCTCCATGCCCCTCCACATGCTCTTCCGCCATGACATAGGATTGCGGAACGATCACTTCGTAGTAGTGATAGGCAATATCCGGAGCCAGCGCGAAGGGCACGCAACAGGCCAGAACCATTGTCGGAGCCAACAGCACGTACTTCCAACCCGTTTCAAACTTGATGTGCATGAAATACAGCAACACGAATGTCGCCTTGGTGGTGGCAACTCCCAGCACCAGAATCAGCAGTGCTGCTCGCGACAGATAAGGCTTGCCCACATCGAAAACAATTGAAAGAGCTGTGCAAATACACAACAGCACAAAAATGCCGGTGTAATTCACATGGTGCGCGTCGTGTGCGTGTTCATCGGACATTGCCGATCACTCCCTATTTTCTGAGCGGAACTCTGCTCCGCTCGATGAAATTGCAACTCAGGATTCTCGAACTCAGACTGTTCGAATCGTTCGCGAGGACGAAACGCACATTACAGAATGTAGACCAACGGAAACAGGAAGATCCAGACCAGATCCACAAAGTGCCAGTACAATCCCGCGTTCTCGAGCACCACGGCATCGTCAGGATTCTGACCAATCCGTGAGCCCTTTGCCAGAACCAGTGAAAACAGGATCATACCCACAATGACGTGCAGGGCATGGAACCCCGTCATCAGGAAGTAAGTCGACGCGAACAGATTGCCGTAGAGAATCGGGTGCGCAATCTGCACATTCTTCAATTCTGGGTGTTTGCCTTGCCACTCTTCCAGCTTGCCAACCACCTTCTCGTGATCCTTGGTCTTGGGCGAACCCTCAACCATATGGAATAGCTTTTCCGCTTTTTCTTGCCCCTCAGCACTGATTGCTCGATTCACCGAGACCTGATCCATAAAGCCTTGATAGCTTTCGCGAATCGCTTTTCGGCGAGTCAGTTCCCCGGCACGTTCTGGAGTGCCTTCGGGAGCATCGGGGTCACCGTTGATCTTCAACAGTTTGGCTTTCAATGCCTTCTCTGCCGACTCACCACCTTTGCCGTCAGCGAGAGCGCGCTCGAGCGTGTTCTTTTCATCTTCCAGCGCCAAAAACCCCGATGCCGCTTCGAGTCTGCCGATCAGCTTCTGACAAGCCTGTTGATGAGTCTCCGGAATCCGGCCAGGCAGAATGTCGTGGTCGAATTTCCCATAATACTCATAGGATTTGATGCTCAGGAACAGGCACGCGAAGCCCATCGTAATCCATAAGAAATTACGCGCCTTCAAAAATTGGCGGTTCGCCATCGCTTCGTGGGCCAGCACGACGATATAGCTCGACAAAATCAACACGAACGTGTTGAGACCGCCGGCCCAGATTCGAATGTGAGTCACTTCAGGATCGGTCGGCCATCCAGGCGATCCCAATCGCAGCACGATATAGCTGCCGATGAAGGCCGAGAAGAACATGATTTCTGTTCCGAGGAACAGCCACATGCCCAACTTACCGTGTGGAACCGCAACACCCATGCGAAGGGGCGGATGTGCTGGAGTTGTCGTCGCGTGTGTCATGGCACAAATCTATCACCGGCGGCCTGGCAGTTCATATAACAGCCACTGCCGCCTCGCTTCCCGTTAAGACAAAAGTTGATATCGGTCCCAAACCAGGGCCCCGAGCAGGGCGGGCAAATACAACAAAGAGGTCCACAGCAGCCGTTTGGCCGAGAAGACCGTCTGCAATCGCAAAAACTGAACTGAAGCCAGGATGTACCAGATTCCAAGAATCGTTGCCGCTCCCGCGTAACCGTTCCCTGCCAAACCCAACTGCGCCGGCAGCCAACTGACTGGTAACAGCGCCAAGGAGTAGCCAACGGCCGTCAATCCTGTTTTCAACCCGGTCGAATCGACAACCGGAATCATCTTCAGACCGGCATTGCGGTAATCGTCTCGATACAGCCAGGCAATCGCCATAAAATGTGGAAACTGCCACAGGAACAGCACCGCAAATAGGGCGAACGCACCACCATCAAGATTTCCACCAGCAGCCGTCCAACCTAATACTGGCGGCAGGGCTCCTGGTATCGCGCCAACCACCGTATTGAACGTAGTGAATCGCTTCAGTGGTGTGTAAACAAAAGAATATAATACGAGAGTCAATCCCGCGAGTCCCGCCGTCAACGCATTCACGTACATCGCCAGCCAGGCGATTCCACCAATTGCCGTTACGACCGCAAATACTGTGACTTCCCAAGTCGACAGCCGGCCGGCAGGCAAAGGTCGATTCCGTGTGCGAACCATCAAACTGTCGATTCGCCGTTCCAACAACTGATTCCAGGCGCTGGACGATGCGGCAACCAAGGCAATCCCTAAATTGGCATGCCCTAACAGCACCCACCAATTCGCATGAAGACCCGATTCGGCCGCCGAAAGTGCAAACCCAAGACTGACCGTGATCAATGCCAAAACGGCGATTTTCGGCTTCGTCAATTCGAGATAGTCGCACAATCGATGCAACACGAAAGTGCTCGTCTCTGTTGCCGCGACAACTCTCGGCTCCACATTCAAGGGGGCTGTCGCTGTGCTTGTGGTCACCAGACTCATGGCGTTCCTCCGGCTTGAAGCGAAGGAGACACCAGGTTCAGATTTGTCTTATTCAAAACATTGGTCGGATTGAAACCGCCGTGTGGACGATCAATTGACGAAACTGGCTGGTAACGCACCCACATGATCCGGAAAACTCGCAGCAGATACACCACGGCCAGCATCCAGACGAACATGCCCAATACGGTGTGACTGGTTCGCGTCCAGATTTGAAATAGTGACTGCTGTACCGCGACATAATCGCCGAATCCGAATTTGGCGACGAACGTCAAAACTCCCAATCCAATTTGCAGCACAACACCGATGGCCAGCAAATTCGCATTGCCCCGCAACCAGCGAATCCCACTGCAATAAGCTCCGACCCAGACCCACATCACTGCCAGCAACACCAGACAGGCCATTCCAAGATGTTCAAACAAAGCCATCCCGTTGTGACGCAAGAGACCGCCTAACACGTACTGAAGTTGGATTGCAACGACCGCCACGACAGCGCTGATCCCCGTGCCGAGATTCCATTCTTCAGGTTTGTTATCTGCCGCATTGTACCAGCCTCGACTTGTCATCAGGGCGACACAGGAAATGAAAGCGAACAACCAGGAGGCCAGCAACCCATGCAGTAAGGCCAGCCCCCGAGCATCCAGCAGGACACGTTGCCCCCCCAGAATGCCCTGGCCAACGACCAACACCAGCACGGCCAAGCCCAGCCAGCGAGCCCAGGTGCGCGACTCCTTCAACCAGAAAGTGACTGCTAAAGCGATACTCACCAGCCCGATCACAATTCCCGCCAGCCGATGACCATGTTCCACGAATTTGTCCGGGTTCAGGCGCAATGACTGGAACCAGGGATAAAGAAACATGTTGTGACTGTCCGAAGACGGCCAGTCGAGGAATGCCATTCCCGCGCCCAGCGTCGTGACCAGCGCACCAACCGTAATCGGCAACAGCGCCACCACTGCCGTCAGGACGGCAAAGCGGTGCAAGCCAGGTTGATAGTGGGCTGTCATGTCAATAACGTTGGGTTAGGTGCGCGATGATTAACGGTTCGTCCACGCGTTCGCCAGAGAACGCTCTATTCCGCTGCTCTGCGATTTCGGCCAGATGATGACCGATCGTTTGGCAACGCTTTGCTTCAGGAAGCGGCGTTCCCATGTCAAGCATGGGAACGAGCTTCTGTTTCTATCTCTAATGCCCGCTGGCCACTTGCGTTGTTTGTCCAGTCTTGGGGACATATTCGGTTTGCATGAGGAAGTCATTTTCCGTCAGTGGCGACGAGTACTCATACGGGCCGCGGTAGATGATCGGCAGCGATTCGAAGTTTCCGTGGCCCGGTGGCGACGGTGCCGACCATTCAAGTCCGTTTGCTTCCCATGGATTCCGGCCGACCTTTTTCCCAGCAAACATGCTGTAAAAGAAGTTCCCAAGTAGCAGGAACTGTGTGAATCCCATCACAATCGCGGAAATCGTGATGAACTGATTCAGTGGCAGCAAGTGCTCGAGTGAACTGTAATGGTAAGGGTCCGCCAGACGTCGCGGGAACGCCGCGATGCCCAGCAAGTGCATCGGGAAGAAGGTGCAGTTGAAAGCGATGAAAGTCAGCACGAAGTGGACCTTACCGACAGTCTCACTCATCATTCGGCCGAACATTTTCGGAAACCAGAAATGAATCGCACCAAACACACCGAACAAAGTTGTTCCAAACAGCACGTAGTGGAAGTGAGCCACAATGAAATACGTATCGTGGAAGTAAATGTCAACCGGGACGGCCGCCATAAAGATTCCACTCAATCCGCCCACGATGAACATCGAGACGAACGCCACGGCATTCAACATCGGAACATTGAAACGGATATTTCCGCCCCACATTGTGCCAATCCAGTTGAACGTCTTAATGGCCGATGGCAATGCGATCATCATTGTCGAAATCATGAACGACATACCCAGTGCCGGGTTCATGCCGCTCGTAAACATATGGTGTCCCCAGACTATGAACCCCAGGCCCGCAATGGCGGCCATCGAGTAAACCATCGGTTTGTAACCGAAGATCGGCTTGCGACACATGCACGACAGAATATCGGAAACCATGCCCATTGCCGGAAGTAACATGATGTAAACGGCGGGATGTGAATAGAACCAGAACAGGTGCTGCCACAACAGGGCCTGGCCGCCACCCACAGTGGGGTCGGAGTTATTCACCACGATGCCCGCCGGAATGAAGAAGCACGTCCCGATAGTCCGGTCGGCCACCAACATGAAACCCGCGGCCGTCAGAACTGGCAGTGCGAACGCCTGCAGAATCGCGGTGATAAACATCGCCCAGATCGTCAACGGCATCCGGAATAATGTCATTCCGGGAGCTCGCATGTTGATGATCGTCGTCATGTAGTTGATTGATCCCATCATGGATGAGAATCCAACGAACGTTACGGCCAACAACCACAGTGTCTGAGCATGTCCCGAACCCGGTGCCGCTGTCGGCAAGGCACTTAACAACGGGTAGGAGGTCCAGCCACCAGCCGGGCCGCCACCAAAAGCGAAGCTCAAACCAAACAAGGCACTCGCCGGCCACATGAACCAGTAGCTGAGCATGTTCAATGTCGGAAACGCCATATCGTCCGCGCCGACCATCAGCGGGATCAGGAAGTTTCCAAACGCTCCGGCCAGGATCGGGATGATCACCAGAAAGATCATCACGGTGGCATGCATCGTAAACAACATCGTGTAGGTTTCAGGCGGAATGACACCCGCCTGGCTGCCAAACAGGATGTCACCCAAAATCGGCATACGCTGGAACGGGAACGCCAGTTGCCAGCGAACCCCGAGAGCCAATGCACCGCCGACCATCAGCATCAACAAAGTGGTCATCAGGAACTGAATCCCAATGATCTTGTGATCCTTCGAGAACGTGGGTAACTGGCGAAAAATCATCCAGAGCGTGACAGGCCCGTGATGGCCATGTCCGGCGGGACCATGGCCGTCTTTTCCAGGGCCATGATCGTCGTGGCCGTGTGAGCTTGGTGGTGCTTGATCGAGAGTGCTCATTATTGCCCCTCTCCTTCTTTTTTCGTTTCGGTCTTCGCCGGCACGCCATCAAATGCTTGCTTGGCAGCCAACTCCCGTTTGTAGGTCTGGAAATCCGCATCCGATTCAGCCGAGATGCGGCCCTTCATCTTGTAGTGGCCCCAACCGCACAATTCGGCGCAGATCAGGTCATAGTGGTCCGCTTTGGATGCTTCGAACCAGACTGGAATCACCAGGCCCGGAACAGCATCTTGCTTGACCCGCAGATCCGGGATGAAGAACGAGTGCAACACATCCTCGGACCGCAAGTGAATCAGAACTGGTTTATTCGCCGGACAATGCAGCTCGTTCACCGTGTAGACGTCATCTCGGGAAGGACGTTTCAGCCACTCTTCGATTTCCGCCTTATTCTGGAACTTCCGGCCTGGTGCCGGGTACCGAATCCGCCATTCAAACTGGCGAGCAGTGATTTCCGCGAGCGGTTGCGCCACGGCTTCTTTGTCGAAATTCTTGGTCATGCGGAACCGAGCCCACACGTCCATCTGATACAGCGAAATGAACAGCAACACACCAGCCGGCGTGACTGTCCAGACCATTTCCAGAATATGACTGCCGTGCGAGAAGCTTCCCTTTCGAGGCGAGCCGTCATCTGAGAATTTCCACAACACATAAAACAACGCCAAATTGGTTCCGATGAAGACCGTCGTGACGATCACCAGAATCAAATAGAACAGGTTGTCAATTTCCTGGCCTAATGGAGATTGTGCCGGCCGGTAGAACCACCAGCCATAGCTTGGCGCAGCCCAACTCCAAGCGATCGCGACGATCGGCCAAGCAAGAAAAAATAAAGCCCAAAACCTGCGCACTGGAAAATCTCCCCGGAAGGGACGTTCTGCAATTGAATTAAATGGTCAACATGCCCTGGTTCAGCCGTCAAAAGGATTCGGCCAGAATACCAAACAATCTTCTATTTGGCGGCAGTCTGCGGTGCCGCAGCTGGCGCCTTGGGCATGATCGGTGCCACTGTCTGATCCTGATACGGAATGTCCAGGACATAGTTTACAATGTCCCAGATCTTACGGTCACGCAGCGCGGCGACTTGTGCATCGTTTAATGCACTACCGTCCGTGTTCTTGACCTCTTTCCCGTCCTCATCTTTATTATTGTTCAAGGCGGTCGCAAAACCCGCCATTTGAGTTCCCTTGATTCCTGCAAACACCCGTCGGTAGATATCTACCGGTCGACGGCCGCCACGGTACTGACCGAGTGTCAAATTTCGGGGCTTCACTTTATTACCCCAAACATCGTGCAGTCCGCGTTCAGGGTAATTCTTTTGAGGACTGGAGCCTGGAATTGGCCAATAATTGACCGAGGAGACGCCGTCGCCCTTTCCGGCCAGGCCATGACACGTGTAGCAACCCAGTTCGGTTGACAGATACAACTTGCGACCACGTGAAATGCTGTCCGAATCGGCGGACGGCAACTGCCGTGGATGGGCCGGAATCACTTGATTTGAAGCATCTTCCGCCCCAGTCCAAGCCGCTACCATGGCATCCGCCGATGACTTGATGGTTTCGGGGAATTCGGCCGGAGCCTCTTTGGTCCCCTTCAGCAACAAATCCAGAGCCGCGATAATATCTGTCCGTTTTTCGGGCTTCTCTTTGTTGCTGGTCCGATCGGTGACGGCTTTCTTGCTGTAATCTGCAGTCAGTTCGTCGCCGAGCTTCTTTTCGAATTCGCCTCGCATCGCCAACCATCGAACATAGTCAACCAAGGCTGTCAACTCTTCGGGTTTAAGCAGTGCGAACGATGGCATACTGGTTCCAGGAATGCCGTTAACCAGTGTCAGGTGCAGATCATCGCTGCGTGCCTTAATTCCATTTGCCGTCGAGGTAAATTTGAATTCGCCGAGACGATAGTCGCGAGGACGTGGATTCAAATAATTCGCGGTCGGTCCGTTTCCGTCACCACTCACACCGTGGCAATGCAGGCAGTGCCGCATATAGAGATTACGGCCATTCAGCAGTTTCCAGCCGGCCTTTTCATGTCCTGCGTTTTCTGCTTCAGCCTTACCATAGTCAACTGGCAGCTTTTGCCACGCTACGAGCTTATGCGGCGTCCCAAAATTGTCGAGCAGCGACTTTTCAATCGGTGCTTTGGCTTCAGGAATCAACGCCTGGGTTTTTTCGCTGGTGACGAATTTGGCCTCAGGGCCAGAACATCCCACGGCGCCCCAGGCAACCACAAGCAGAACTGTATAGCTAACGCCGACTCTCACGGGCAAACCCTCCGACTAACTTTCGATTCCTTGGCCACGCGTCGCAATCGAAAGTGGCGTCGTCTGTGCGTTTTTCTGACTTTTGAATCAATTTGAAAATTGGGTCAACTCGCTGGCCGAGAACAACGTCCCCGAGCCTCAATTTCTAACCCAATACCTTAAACGGCGCATTGTCTTATTGTTTGAACTTCGAGGCGGCGTACTCCAACTTCACGGGCGCGTCGCCACCCTTGATCACAACCTTCAGGCTCCGTTCCAATAATCCGCCCGCTTCATGCCAGACCTTGAAGGTGTAGGTACCTGCCGGAAGTCCCTTAATGCTAAACTCACCTTTTTCGTTTGTGAGTGCGGCATAGCCGTGATCCAGCGGCAAGTGATACCCTTTCATCCATTTATGAATGTCACAAACAACTTCAATGGGCTCTTTCTCCGACTGGGTGTAGTTGATTGGAACGCCTTTGCGTTCTTTTTTACCAATCCCTGAGTTGAATCCCGTATTTCGCTTAGGAAACGTGTGCGTATTATGCCCCACGTCGTCTTCGCTCATCACCAGCAGTGGGACGGAGGTCCGGACCAGCATCGCATGAGGCACGAAACGACAGCCCTTCTGGTCGAAGATCTGCTTTTCTGGGAGCGGAATCTTAGGCGCGCCTGCTGGGGCTTTTTCCAAATAAATGAAGACGTTTTGGATTCCCTTACTAGAGGAATCAACGATCAGTGCTTCATTCGGAACTGCGACGGCACTGCAAGTCGTCGCATCTTGAACCATCGCTCCTTGAGCGACCAATGGTGCCAAAGACGGGGCCGCGTCTGTCAGTGTCACTGTCCCGATAAACTGGCCTGCACCACCAGGTGCCACCGTTGCCATTGGCGCCGTCGTGGTTGACGTTTCCGCGGGCGTTTTTGTTTCGGTCGTCGCCACAGCTTCGGCCGTTCCCTGATCTTCCGCCGGTTTGATTGTGACTGACACTGGCGGCAAGGTCGCCAAACCACAACCACCGAGTGTCAGAACTCCCACCAATGCCAACTGCTGCTTCCACTGCTTAACAAATTGTCTCATTATTTTTTGTCCCCCGCTGGCTTTGCCGCGTCTGGCTTAGCCGCATTGTCAGGCCCAGCCGCCGCTACAGGAGGTGCGACAATTGTCAATTTCGATTGCGTTTCCGCAAGTCGCTGGTAATTGACCAAAGCGTCATGCACGCCACGCGTCTGCTTCAAGCCATTGCCCTCGAAAAGCTCGGGAAGTGTCTTCACATTACGAGCAAAAACTGCGGGCATCGAAGTATATGGTGTAATCCAGCTTGGCTTATACAACCACAACTGCAACCAGTCTGATCGCAGCCGATTTTGCACATGCATCAGATTTGGACCGCGAATATCCTTTTTCGGGTCCTTGCCGGCATATTCGCGCCCCGCCACGGAGTGGCAACTCACACACGCCTGAAACAGCTGCCAACCTTGCGGCAAGTAGTTCGGATCCTGATGCTCCATCGCCGACAGATATGCCGGCTGTCGTTCTGGGACATCCTGGTAAGGATAAACGGCCCCATCCACTGCCGCAAAGTAGTTCGCCAAAGCCATCGCTTCCGCGTCACTCATATTGAATTGCGGCATCCTCAACACCGTCGTATAGCGAATCCGGTAGGGATTCTTCAGGAATTCATATAACCACGGAGTTTGCACCTTGATTCCCTCAAGATACAAGGGTGGTGGCGACGCCTGCCAGGCCAATGAGCGGTTCATCTCTGGAGTCACCAACGAATTCGCCAGCCACTCGGCGAATTCGCCACCGCGAGCAGGCGTCACACTGACCCGGTTCAATTCCGGAATCAGCATTTTGGAGCCCGGCAATAACTTCTTGTCGCCAATCGTCAGATTTTCCCAGAGCTCGTACACATACTCGCGATCCTCTGGTGGATCCTCTTTGTTCGGTTCAGAGACCAACGTTCCGTGGAACTTGATCACGGGTAACGTCTTTTTATCCGCAGTCGTAATCGACTGACCGGTCAGAGCACTTTTCAGCGGTTTCAATTTGAGCAGCAAATCGACGGCCGGCTGATAATCGCCTTCAGTAAGCGTATAGCCGGTGATTGTTTCCGGATCGACGCCGTACTTGACTTCCGGCAGTTCCAGAACATGGCAGCCAGTACAGTTGTATTTAGTGATCAGCTTCTCACCATCGATCCGCGCCTTGGCGGGACCTGTTGGCGTATAGATATATTTCTCAGAGGGCGGCTCGGCAACCAGTCCCAACACAAACGTCGAAATGGCTTCGATTTGTTTGTCATTCAAGGGGAATTTCGGCATCCGCAACCGCTCATCGAAGCCCTTGGTTTCAATCTTGCGGTAGTCGTAACTGCGTGGTGCACGCAACTTCTGCCACAAGAAACCGGCTCTTTCACCATGCATCACTTGTTCGTAGAAATACGCATGGCTGGTTTCCGTTTCTTTGACCTTCGGGTCCTTGAATCCGTCATTCAAGGCGAGCTTCATT
>JAQGHT010000402.1 GCA_028291565.1 Planctomycetaceae bacterium
TTCGCGTGATGTCACGCAAGAACGGGCCGAGAACGTGTGTGTCGCCAATTCCCAGAATCCCGGGGGTTTCGACTTTAGCGGCATAGTCTTGGAAATCTGGCATCCGCAAATCTTGCAGCAGCAGTCCGCCGTTTGCGTGAGGATTTGCACCCATCCGCCGTTCGCCTTGAGGTGCCAGTTCTGCGAGTTCAGGCATCAGGCCACCGCGCTGGTCGAACAATTCCTCGGGCCGATAGCTTTTGAGCCATTCTTCCAGCAAATGCAAGTGTTCTGGATTGGCGGCTGGGTTTGAAAGAGGGACCTGATGCGAATGAAATGTCCCTTCGATCTGGACCCCGTCCACGATTTTTGGTCCCGTCCACCCCTTTGGTGAATTGAGGACAATCATCGGCCAACGCGGTCGCTCTGTGTTGCCGTTGACGCGGGCATCGTGCTGAATCGCTTTGATCTGCTCGATGACCACGTCGAGCGTCCTGGCCATTGACTCATGCATCAAATCGGGTTCATGTCCCTCGACGAAGTAAGGCGTCCAGCCATATCCACGCAGCAGCTGTTCGAGTTCTTCGTGAGTAATCCGAGCCAGAATCGTCGGATTGGCGATTTTGTATCCGTTGAGATGCAAAATGGGCAGTACAGCGCCATCGTGAACGGGATCGAGGAACTTGTTGGAATGCCAAGCGGTGGCCAGGGGGCCAGTCTCCGCCTCGCCATCACCGACGACACAGGCGACGATCAGCTCGGGATTATCGAATGCCGCTCCAAATGAATGACTGAGCGAATATCCCAGTTCGCCCCCTTCGTGAATCGAACCCGGACATTCCGGCGAAGCATGGCTGGGAATTCCCCCCGGAAAGGAGAACTGCAGGAACAACTTCCGCAGACCGGCTTCGTCCCGACTGATGTGCGGATAAAACTCACTGTATGTTCCCTCCAGATAGGTGTTCGCCACGACCGCGGGACCACCATGCCCTGGACCCGAGAGATAAATCATGTCGAGATCGTATTTGCAGATCACCCGGTTCAAGTGCGCATAAATGAAGTTTTGACCGGGCGTGGTTCCCCAATGCCCCAGCAGCATGTGCTTGATGTCCGCGAGGGCCAGGGGACGTTTCAGCAATGGATTGTCAAAAAGATAGATTTGTCCGACGGAGAGATAATTGGCCGCCCGCCAGTAGGCGTCAATTTTTCGGATTTCCTCTGTCGTCAGCGTCTTCAATTCTGTTGATGGGGCTTGAGACTTCATTGCCTGGATCTTCATCTTCGTTGATTCCGATTCGTCCGCGTTTGACTGAGCGATGACTTCATTGGCCTCGTCGATTCGGTAATCAGACGCAAAGACTATGCCACTCAGCTCAGCGCCAAGACGCGGCAGACCGACCTGGCAATGATCAGTTCTTCATCCGTCGGGATCACGCGAATTTCAACGCGACTGTTTTCGCTGGAAATAACGCACTGATTTTTGCGATTTCGTTGTTCATCGAGCTGTATGCCGAGGAATCTCACTCCTTCGCAAATTCGTGATCGAATCTGAGGGGCGTTTTCTCCGATGCCGCCAGAAAAGACGAGAGCATCCAGTCCGCCCATTGCTGCGGCGAATGCGCCGATCCATTTTATTACTTGATAACAAAATAACGCAACTGCTTCAGCAGCACGAACATCGTATGATTCACGTTGCAGCAGAACTTGCATATCGGAACTCGTTTCGGAGACTCCGATCAGTCCCGATTCGTGATTAACCATACGCTGAAATTGGGCGGCAGTCATTTGTTCGGTACGAGCAAGATAGCAAACCAGACCCGGATCCAAGTCGCCCGTCCGGCTGCCCATCATCACTCCAGAGGTCGGTGTAAAACCCATGCTGGTGTCGATTGGTTTCCCATCCCGCACCGCCGCCAGACTCGCACCACCGCCCAGGTGTGCGAAAACGACACACCCCTGTGCGGCACCCTGTGCGGTGACCTTGGGGGTCAGCCGCGCCAATTCTTCGGTGAGATAGGTATACGACAGGCCGTGGAACCCATATCGCCGCACTCCCTGGGCTTCGTATCGTCGCGGAAGCGGCAAGAGCTGCGCAATACGCGGCAGATCGTGGTGAAAGCCCGTATCAAAGCAGCCGATCTGCGGCAATTCCGGAAAGCGGCGTTGGACTGACTCTGCCAACAGGATTTCCTGCGGCAGGTGTTCGGGATCAAAAGGACTGAATTGACGTAGATCATCCAGCATCACGGAGGTGATTCGCTCAGGAGCGTGGTATTTCGGCCCGCCATGGACGATGCGATGCCCCACGGCGATCAATGCCTCAGATCCCAGCCGTTCGTTGATCCAATCCAACAACAGATTAATGGCCGCCTGGCCATCGGCAGCACAAACCGGGCGCGAGACGACTTCTGCAGGATTTGCAATCGTCACGGTGAACGTGGCGTCCGTCTGTCCAATCCGTTCAATTGCTCCGTGCAGAATCCGCCGGAGCGAGTCGCTGCAGTCGAACATCGCGAATTTGATGCTTGTCGAACCGCTGTTCACGGTCAGAATCTGTGAAGAGATCGGGGCCATTGATTGTTCCTGAAGTTCCTCAGTTAAACCGCTCTAGCGTTGCCAGAGGATGAGATCGAGTTCCAGTGGTACGGAAATGCCAGCGAAGGCAGGGACAATACGGACCGTATAATCCCGCGCCGGACGAGAAGTCGAAACCACAGTCCGATAGATTGCCGGATGCGTTCCGGCAGTTGATGGTGACACCCTGGTCATCATCAGTCGAGTTGATGTTCCACCGTTGGTTCCATCTGAATAAAGTTCGACATGGACCGCGTTTGGATCAATGTCATTCAAATAGACTTCGGCCTCAAAATGATGTTGAATGACATTTGATTCAACTCGCACTTCGCCGAAATACAGGCTGCTCCATTTCTGAAGAAGTGCTTGCCGCCAACTCACAATCGATTTGCCGCCGGCTCCTTGATTTTTTGATCTCTCAAGAAACGAGATTGCAGCCGGAACATAATGGTCGTCGGTATATTCGCGGACGGTCCGATTCGCGGAAAAGTGCGGTGTCAATCGTGCCATGCTCTCGCGCACGCGCTGAACCCAGTCCCGGGGAATGCCATTGGAATCGCGATGATAATATTCGGGGATCACTTCCCGTTCGAGCAAATCGTACAAAGCGTTGGCTTCGGTCGCGTCCCACTCGGGGTCGTCGCCGTGTTCCTGGCCATCCCCTAAAGCCCAGCCAACTTCCGGGGTGTAGGCTTCGGCCCACCAGCCGTCCAGTTCAGACAGATTGAGTCCACCATTCACGAGCACCTTCATTCCACTGGTGCCGCTCGCTTCCCAAGGACGCCGGGGAGTATTGACCCAGACGTCGACTCCCTGTACCAGATGCTCTGCCAGCAGCATGTCATAGTCGCTGAGGAAAATCACGTGCGGCCGAACGTCGGCCCGATCAATGAATCGCGACCATTCTTGAAGCAGCGCTTGTCCTCCCTGATCCGCAGGGTGGGCTTTCCCCGCCAGGATCAGCTGCACGGGCTGTTGAGGATTGCTCAGAATCCGTAGCAGACGCTCCGGATCATGTAACAGCAAGTTCGGTCGTTTGTAGGTTGCAAAGCGACGTGCGAATCCGAGTGTCAGGAC
>JAQGHT010000433.1 GCA_028291565.1 Planctomycetaceae bacterium
GCCGTCGATTACGTGGTGATCTTCGACGAAGCAACGCCACATGCCCTGCTCGAAGAATTGAAACCTGACGTACTGGTCAAAGGCGGAACTTACGCTCATGACGAAATCGTGGGCTGGGAAGTTGTCGAAGCGTACGGCGGAATTGTGAAACCATTGACGCTCGTCGACGGAATTTCGACCACGCGGATTGTGCAGGGACTGCGTGGCGAAGCGCCCGTTCCCAGACCACACTGGTCGCTTGTCACGTCCGACGGTGAAAACAAGATCGTGGATCCACTGCCGAAAGTGGACCGCAAAGCAGGGTGACCAAATACCTGTCGATGCCCGTCAACGCCGTGAGAACAAGACAAATGTCGCGACTCTACGGATCTGACGGATCAATCGAGTGAATAGTACCAGTCCCTATTGTCCATTAACCAGATCCGGAAGAATGATTCAATCATGAAAATAGCCTTGTTTCTTCCGAATTGGGTCGGCGATCTGGTCATGGCGACGCCAGCGATGCGGGCGGTGCGAGACCAGTTTCCGGATGCCGAAATTACCGCCATATTAAGACCCCAGGTGGCTGATGTCCTATCAGGAATGGAATTGGTAGATCGCCAATTGCGGCACGATCCGAAAGGCAGTCATCCTGGACACCGGGGTCTGTCATTTGTGCAGAAGTTACGCGCCGAACAGTTTGATGTCGCAGTCCTCTTTCCCAATTCATTTCGTAGCGGCTGGCTGGCGTGGGTTTCGGGAGCCAAACGTCGAATTGGTTTTGCCCGCAATGGTCGGGGCTGGATGCTCACCGATGCGTTAAAGCCCTCGTCTCGCACTACACCTCAGCCAGTGTTGGATGAATACTTAAAGCTGGTCGCTCCATTAGGCTGCGACACTTCATCCCGCGATATGGAACTGGCAACGACCCCGCATGATGAATTTCGACTGGATCGCTTCTGGTGGAAGCAGGCCTATCTTTCGGAACAATACGGCAGTGGCCAGAATTATGTCTGTCTAAATTCTGGCGGCGCGTTCGGTGCTGCCAAGCACTGGCCGACGGAATATTTTGGACAACTGGCGAAGCAAATCGCCGGGAAATTGGAACGCCGAGTCCTGGTCTTGTGCGGTCCGGCCGAACGTGAAATCGCCAGAAAAATCGTTGATGTGGCCGACCATCCGGCGGTCGTGAGCTTAGCAGAAGAAGATCTGAGTCTGGGGCTCACCAAAGCCGCAATCCGGCGAGCCGATTTGCTGGTGACGACCGATTCGGGACCGCGTCACTTCGCACAACCCTTCGATGTGCCGGTCATTACACTATTTGGCCCCACGCACCAGGCCTGGAGTGAAACCCACAATCCTCTGGCTGTCCATTTGCAAATCCCGGTGGACTGCGGCCCCTGCCAGGAGCGGACGTGCCCATTGCAGCACCATCGCTGCATGCGTGACTTGTCCGTGGAGACAGTCTTCCGGACTGTACGACAACAGTTGGACGTGGCAATGCCTGTCGGCCTGAGAGAGGCGGCATAAGGATAAGAGGATCGGCGAATCATTAATGAACTGCGCATCCATTACTGTCGGATTCATCGATTGGGAGGGCGAGGCTGTGCAGGCGAAAATTTGGTGTTGACACGCAAGACAGAGGCGATTGAATAGGTGGGAATTATTTCCAAAGAAGGCGAACGTAATTCCTTCACAGCGATCGCGAGAAAGGTATGTACCCCGGAGGGGTTAAAGAAATTAGCCGGGGGTTGAGCGAAGCGTCGTCACCGGTACGGTGGAGACGCGCAGCGACACCCCCGGACAGAGACAGGACCTGATTCTCGACCCCGGAGGGGTCGCAGAGCGTCTAACCATCGATGATCTGCGACCCCTCCGGGGTCGGAAATCCCTGATTGATTGGAACCGGGGGTAGTCGCGAGTACGCTCGACCCCCGGCTAATTTCTGTGACCCCTGCCGGGGTCGTGGATGTCGTAATTTTATCGAAACAAAATCCGAAAGACGTCAATTTGGTGTCAATCCCGGATTTTCGCCTGCACAGCCTCGCCCTCTCAATTCAACCAGTATTTACTTTGTCGTTCCTTAGCGGTTGCCGCATTTTTACCGTACTCTAAACGAACCGCTCAAAGATCATGCATATCGCCCTCGTTCGCCGCTGCTATTCATTGAAAAAGGCTGGAGCCGAGCGCTACTGCGTGAACCTCTCGCGCCAATTGCAACGGCTGGGACATCGGGTCACGATTATTGGCGAGTCCATCGATCCCGAGCTGCGCGATCAGATTGAATTCATTCCGGTACAAGTGAACCATTTCGCGTCCTGGACCAAGAATCGATCCTTTGCCGACAACGTCCAGACTGTTGTGCGGCAACACAAATTCGACATCGTGCACGGCTTGTCCCGAACTGCTGCCGTCGATACCTTTCGCGTGACCGATCCGTTGCAGGCCCACTGGGTCAATGTCTTCTATCGCAACCGAGTCGTTCGCTTCTTGCAGCACTTGAATCCGCGGCATCGAACGATTTTCAACATTGAACGCTCGGTCTTTCAATCGCCGAATGTGCGGCGTTACATCACGCAGTCAAAACTCGATTCCCGACTGCTGATGGAATACTATGGAGTCCCCGAGGAAAAAATCGTCCGTGTCTGCAACGGAGTCGACACTTCGACGTTTCATCCCGGAGTTCGCTCGGAAAGTGACTCCGTCCGCGAGGAGCTCGGGGTCGAACCCGGTCAGCCACTGCTCGTATTCGCCTCGATGGATTTTCGGCGCAAGGGATTGGGACCGTTGCTGAACGCCATTGCCACTTGCCGGACTCGAGATGTGAAACTACTGGTGCTCGGCGACGGCGACCAGCGGACATACGGACGGCTGGCGCACGATCTCGGAATCGCGCGAAATGTGGTCTTCGCAGGTCGGCAAAGCACAATGGCCCGATTTTACGGTGCCGGGGATCTGTTCGTGCTCCCCACAATTTACGAACCGTTTCCGAATGTCAATCTCGAGGCGATGGCCTGTGGACTGCCGGTCTTGACTTCAGCGACAGCGGGCGGCGCCGATATCATTCAGCCCGGACGAAATGGCTACTTGCTGTCACACCCCGAAGCGGTGCAGGAAATGGCTGAATACATCGATCTGCACCTGTCGCTGTCGGATCGTGAACGACAGGATATGGCCGCGGTGTGTTGGCAGACGGCTCAAGGCATGACGGTCGAACAAAACGCCCGAAATACGATCCGCGTATTTGAAGAGGTCTTGAAAGAAAAGGCTGCTTAGGATTTGCGCAGCAATAAGTGCCGTAGGATGGGCACTCTTGCCCGTCGATGGCCTGAAAGGCCATAGGCAACTTCCGAAAGTTATTGACACGCCGATCCTTAAGACCCGCACATCAATGACTGTCGCAAGAAATCGACATAGAAACTGGTCATTGGTCACTTGCGATATGCACAAATGACAATACTCGCAGTAGCATCGTGACCAATGAATCTGACAGTATTTATTGCGAGGATCCTTAAGGCATGTCTCAGTCACTTGTAACCACCGACTGGGACGACCGACGATTGCGGGTCAATCAGGACTTCGCCGAACTGCTGCGAACTCACGGTCTGACGACGTTTGAGTCCCTGATGCGTTACGACGGGGGCGAAGTCGCCAAACATTTCATTGCCGAGCGACCGACGACGCGAATTGTACTGCAATCCAATACGGGCCCCGTCACGCTGTACCTCAAGCGGCACGCTCCTGCGAAGCTGAAAGAGTATCTCAAGCCATTAATTCGGCTGCGATGGCCACGTCTCGGGGCTCGCCCGGAATGGGATGCCATTCTCCGTTTTCAGCAATTGGGCATCCCCACGATGACTCCGGTCGCCATCGGGCAACAGGGGCGCGAATCACTGCTGCTCACCCGGGCCATTGAGGGCTGTGAAAAGCTGTCCGACTGGATGTCTCGAGTTCCCCGTCAACTTCCGCAGCCAGAGTTGCGAAGTCTGCGAGAAAAGATTCGCGAACTAGCGGAAACCGCATGCAAAATGCACGCTGCGGGTTTGCATCATCAGGATTTCTATGCCGGCCACATTTTGCTCCCCGACGATCCTCGGCGAGGCATTCACATTCTCGATCTGGGCCGGGTCCGTCAATGCCGACGTCTGGCCACTCTCTGGGTGGTGAAAGATCTGGCTCAGTTGCATTATTCCAGCTGGTGGTTTACGAATACGGATCGGCTGCGGTTTTTGAAATGGTACCTGGGCCGGCCATTGCGACTCCAAGACCGGTCGTTGATCAGAAAGATCATTCGCAAAGCATCCAGTATCCGGCGGCATTCGAAGAAACACGGCTTCAAGTAACGACAAATCGAATCACGATTGGGCGTGGCAGAACTCTTACAAAAGGGAAAAATCCATGAAAGAGGCCAAACTCGTCATTACTGCATCTCTGTTGTTGATGGCTGCGGCCAGCATGGCAACGGCCGATCCGAAACCGGACCCGCGCGAGGAACTGAAGACCGCGATTCCGGAAGCGATTCGACTGTTGGAAGACAAGGCGTATGTGGACCTTCTCAAAAAATTTGTGGCCCCTGATGACCTGAAGATGTTGACGAAGAAACAACCGATCGAGGAGTTCGCCAAGGAATTCGGTGAGTCCAAAGCGAAAGCCCTGCTGAAGGCACTGAAGTCTACCAAGGACGTGGAGCCCACTCTCAGTGACGACAAGAAAAAAGCGGTTTTCAAGCTGAAAGAGGAGATTGTCGACGGCGGGGGGAAGACAATCTCATTCGCGAAAGTTGACAAATATTGGTACATCGAAAACTGAGATCGCCGGCACTCGATAAGACGGCGGCCCCCAGCCGACAGCAGTTATGTCGCGCTGGGACTTTTGAATGAATAAGTCCGATTGGAGTTGATTG
>JAQGHT010000456.1 GCA_028291565.1 Planctomycetaceae bacterium
TATTCCCATCTCACTGAACTGGATGGATTCGCCTGGGACTGGGGGCGCGAACATGGCCACGAATTGCGGGAAACCGATCGACTGGTCGGATTTTGCCTGCTCATCAAGCGAGCAGTTTACGCAACAATCGGTCCGCTGGACGAACAATTCGGAATCGGCAATTTCGAAGATGACGACTATTGCCGTCGTGCCTTGCAGGCAGGATTCAAAGCCGTCATTTGTAAGGGGGCCTTCGTACATCACTTTGGTGGAACCACGTTTCGAGCGACTGGAATTGATTTCCGATCGCTGCTGGAAGTCAACCGCCGCAAGTTTGCAGAGAAATATCAGCCGTCTGAGACACATCCTCTCGATGCGGACTCGAGTGGTGAGATGATTGGTACTTTTATCCAACAAGATGCTGGTTCCGATCGTGCACGATTTCCCTATTTGGCGGAAATTGGAGCAGGTCCGGGATTGCGACTGGTCCCTAATCGCATTCGATTGTCCGTCTGCATGATCGTCCGCGATAATGAAAACACGATCCGGCCGTGCCTGGAATCGATCCGGCCGTGGGTTGATGAAATTGTCGTTGTCGACACAGGATCCAAAGACCGTACTCCATCCATTTGCGAAGAATATGGCGCGCGACTATTTCACTGGGCCTGGCGCGACGACTTTTCGGCGGCACGTAATGTTTCCTTTCGGCATGCGCGTGGTGAATGGATCTTCTGGATGGATTCCGATGATACCATCCCCGCGAACTGTGGAAAACAACTGAGAGCCCTCGCGGATGGCCAACATCCGGAAGAGATTCTAGGTTATGTCATACAGGTGCATTGTCCGGGCGTTGATCCGCATGATGTAACGGTGGTTGATCACGTCAAGCTGATTCGGAATCGGATTGACCTCCGATTCGAGTTTCGAATTCACGAGCAGATTTTGCCGTCGATTCGACGAGCGGGCGGCGAGGTAGGGTTTACCGACATTCATGTGATTCATTCGGGATCAGATCACTCACCGCAAACGAGAAAAAGAAAACTGGAACGTGATCTTCGGATCTTGCAAAAAGATTTACAGGCGCAACCGAAGCATCCCTTCGTCCTGTTCAATTTGGGGATGACGTACGCAGATGTTGGAGAACATCAAACTGCCATAGCGTTCCTGGAGGATTGTATTGACGTCTCAGCCCCGGAAGAATCGCATCTCAGGAAAGCCTATGCGATCCTCGTCAGTTCATTGATGCACCTCAGGCTTTCCGCCCCAGCGTGCAAAAGGCTTGAGGAAGGCTTGATGTTATACCCTGCGGACAAGGAGTTGCAGTTTCGAAATGCCATGTGGCTGCATGAGATGGGTAACCTGCCAGCCGCAGCGGCTGAATACCAGAGAGTCATCCAGGAACCGTGCGAATTACATTTTGCCAGTCGTGATGCGGGAATTCACAGCTATAAAGCGAGGCACAATTTGGCAATTGTTTATGAAGAGATGGGGGAATTTGAACTTGCCGAACGACAGTGGTCTCTGATTTTGCAAGAGGTTCCGAGTTACCGCCCAGCTCAAATCGCGTTACAGAGAGAAGTGCGAAATACAAATCGACCTGCCATTGTCTCAAATGCATAAATCCAGGGATCAAGTCCAAAAAATTGAGTTGATTTCAATGCGTAAACTTTTATTGCGATCGTTTCAAAGCCCTGGTGATGTCGTTATGCTCACTGCGGCAGTGCGTGATTTACATCTCTCACACCCAGGTGGTTTTCAGACGGATGTTCGAACCTCAGCCGATGCGTTGTGGCAACACAATCCGTACATCACACCGCTGAAAGAAGGGAGTGCTGGTACCGAGACGCTCGACATGCACTATCCATTAGTGCATGGCAGCAATCGTCGCCCGTATCACTTTATCCACGGCTATGCTCAATTCCTAGAGCAGCGACTGAGTCTTTCGATTCCGCTCTCGGACTTTCGCGGCGACGTGCGGCTCAGTGAAGAGGAAAAGTCCGCTCCTTGTCCCGGCGTGGAACTCGGTGTTCCGGAGCGGTTTTGGATTATCGTTGCCGGTGGCAAATACGATTTCACCGCAAAATGGTGGAACCCAACTAGCGCACAGCAGGTTGTGGACCATTTCCAGGGGAGGGTTGCGTTTGTTCAAACCGGCGAGCAGGGACATTGGCACACTCCACTCAAAGGTGTCGTCAACCTGATTGGCAAGACGAAATTGCGAGACTTTATCCGTCTCATGTATCACGCTGAAGGAGTCCTCTGCCCGGTCACGTTCGCCATGCATCTGGCCGCAGCCGTGGAGACCAAGCCAGGGCGCGGCAAGAATCGCCCTTGTGTCGTCGTCGCTGGCGGTAGAGAGCCGAGTCACTGGGAGGCTTATACGCATCATCAATATATTAGTACAAACGGCATGTTGTCCTGCTGCCTTGATGGTGGCTGTTGGAAGTCTCGATGCCAGTTGGTCGGTGATGGCGATGCGAAAGACCGGAATGACGTCTGTACTTCGCCGGTGCAGGTTTCGCCTGACTTACGGATTCCCCAATGCATGGACATGATCTCGTCCCAGGATGTGATCCGGAGAATTGAAATGTATTACCAGGGCGGCGGGATGAACCTGTCGGCCAACTGCGAGCGCCGTAATGAGGTCCATAGCACAGGCTTCCTAGCCTGTGATAAGTCTCGTGAAGTTGGTGCGACAAGCCCGAAAAGCACCGACACCGCAATCCAAACCGCGCCGCCCGCGACGGTCCGCCCGCAGCCAATACGTCCAACTTCACCCGCGAAACTAGCACAAACTCTGCTCATAGAGTTCCGCCACGGTCTTGGCGACGCTGTCCAGTTCACATCGGTGTTGAAGCACTTGAAGCAAGTTCATCCCGATTGGCAGGTCGATGTCGCCGCTCTGCGAGGGAAGCATTCCGCGTACCATGGACTGTGTCGCAAGGTTTTGGTACTGAACGAAGAGTCGATCAATAAATCGGCCTATTCGCAGGTCTATCAGCTCGACTGGCACGAGTGCGGCACGGCTCACGGCGACTGGCCCAGTACAAAGCCATCACGGTGCCTGTTAGAGGTCTTTGGCATCACGCCCATGCCAGAACTCTGCCGATATGAGATCCAGCAACGCGAAACCCGTCGCGAGGCGGCCCGTGCCGCTTTAGCAAGCTATTGTCCCGCTGGACCACTATCGAGTGGCCGATTCCCGTCCGTCCTGATTCACTACCAGGGCAATACATCGGGCGATCGCAAGGATTTGCCGCATGACTTAATCCGCGATGTCTGTGAAGTCGTCATCAAAGCGGGATATGTGCCTATCATTCTCGACTGGGATCGTCGGTCGTCGTTGATTGATAACGTCAAGATCTTCAATCCGGACGCAGATCACGAACTATGGGGCGGACGCCGCACAGGTGATGCCGAGACTCTGACGGCATTGATTGAAGCTTCGTCGTTAATGATTGGCGTCGATAGCGGTCCCTTGCATGCGGCAGGGGCCACCAGCACCCCGGCGATCGGCGTCTGGACGCAGCATCATCCCGTGCATTTCTTTGATCTGGCCGAGAATGTCACACACATGGTTCCGGGCGATCACGAAAAGAACGCTGCCGGAAGACCCGCGTTGGACTATTTCTCGAAACACTATAAACATCACGTCTATAAACAGCTCTACATTGAATTGCCGGCACTCACACAAAGTTTGCTCACGGGCGATGATTTCGAGCAACTGGCGAATAAGCGGTTCCTCTGTCAGTTGACCTCCAAAGGCTTTACCGAACGTTACTACTACGAACACCGGTTGGCGGGGCTCGACTATTTGAACTTTGGAGACTGGCAGCGGCAATACGGGCGCTGGCTGGTGCAGTCGCTCAACTGGAAGGGCCGCCGAGTCCTCGAAGTCGGCTGCGCCTGCGGCAGCATTCTGCGAGGACTGGGCGAAGCGGGGGCCGTCGTACAAGGAGTCGAAATCAACGAATACATGGTCCGACTGGGGCGAGACAAATGGCCTGACATGGCACCGCTGCTGCATATCTGCGATGCCGTCAACTTGCATCTGTTCGCGGACGGGGAATGGGAAGGAATCCACTCGTCCCAAGTCGCCGAGCATTGGAAACCCAAGCTGGTTCCTCACATCCTGGAAGAACTACACCGAGTCACCGCACCGGGCGGAATCTTCTTCTGTGCTCTCGACACCGAGGAACTGTTTGCCAGGCAGGGACGCACGATGGAAACCGAAGATCCAACGCACGTCTGCATCAAGCCGCTGGCCTGGTGGCACGAGCAACTGTCCGCAACAGGCTGGCAAGTCTGTACAGACGAGTTCCAACCACTCCTCAACGATCACCAGGAGAGCTTTTTGAAACGCTACGACTGGGACTGGTTCTGCGCGAGGAGACAACCATGACCATCTGGCACGAACTGATCCCACGTCTGCACATCCAGGATCAACCACCTCCGGATTCCTGGCGGCGTTGTTACGAAGCAAAATACGCACTCGCCCGATTACTGCGTCCGGCCAGTATTCTGGAGTTTGGTGTTCGAGCGGGCTATTCCGCCTTCGCGTTTCTCTCAGCCTGTCCAAATGGTCGGTATGTCGGAATCGACAATAATAGTGATACACATGGAGGTTTTTCAGGGGCGATCGAGCACGCCCGATCTCTCCTGAGCGGCTTCGAAGCCACGATTCACCAACAGTCGTCGACCGAATACATGCAGGAATTTCGGGAAGGCGATGAAACTCAACAGACAGAACAACCCAATCCGTTTCCCAGCTTCGAACTCGTGCATGTTGACGGCGACCATTCGTTTCATGGATGCCTGGGCGATCTGGAAGCTGCCGTGAAATTCTGGCCTCGAGCGATCCTGGTCGACGACTATTGGAGGATTCCAGAAGTTCACGCAGCTTGCGACCGTTTTGCCATGAAACGAGCCACAGAGTTCGTGCGACTCGTCCTGGACGACTCACACAATGGAGCAACTCTATTCGTGCCGCTGTATTGTGCCGCTGCTTCGCAACTGAGTACAGTTGCGAAGCAGTGCGATCCGAAGTAGAGCAAAGGCCGTTGAACCACCGAGGCGAGCTTGGTTGCGTTTGATTCTTTCCGGCAGAACTTGAGATGACTATGTCAGACCTGTATTGTATCTTCGAGCAACTCAGCCAGCAGTCCCGGAAGCGGATCCTTGTACTGGGCGACATCATGCTCGACCGATACACTAGGGGCGATGCGGAACGAGTCAGTCCGGAAGCCCCCGTCATCGTGCTCAGAGCTGACCAGCAGGAAGTCCGGCCCGGCGGAGCCGCTAGCGTCGCCTACCTGCTGAGACATCTCGAAGTCAATGTCGCATTGGCCGGAGTCATCGGTAACGATTCCGATGGACATACCCTCCGAGCCCTCCTGCGTGACGAAGGGATCGACGAGCAATGCGTCCTGGTGGATCCCAGTCGGCCCACCACCACCAAGCACCGCTTTGTCGGCCGAGCCTCCGACAGGCACCCGCATCAAATCTTGCGAGTCGACCACGAATCCCGCGCCGCGCTCCTGGAATCGACCACCGACGAACTCCGGGGTCGCCTTAAAGACAAACTTCCCGAATTCGACGCTATTTTAATCGCCGACTACCTAAAAGGAGTCTGCACCGAATCGCTATTACAATCCGTCATTGACGCCGCCCGATCAAACGGCTTTCCGGTTCTCATCGATCCGGGTCGGACGACTGATTATCGCCGCTATCGCGGATCCACTCTGCTGAAACCCAATCGCGTTGAAGCGGAATTAGCGATAACAAGTTCGTCAAACACCGTAGGATGCGTAGGGTGGACTTCGAGTGGGTCCAATAGAAGCAAGAACGAAGCAAACACCGTTTCCAAACCAACAATAACCGACACAAATCAAGCAATCCAAGCCGCCGCTCACCTCCGCGAGACCTACCAGGTAGATTCCGTCCTGATCACACTGGACCGAGACGGCATGGTCGTCGTGACCAGCACGGAGCAAGTCGAAATCGTCTCAGAACCCCGCGCGGTCTATGACATTACCGGAGCGGGAGACATGGTCTTGGCCGCACTTGGCCTGTGCCTGGCGAACGGCATCCCAGTTCTCGACGCCGCGCGCATCGCCAACATCGCAGCTGGCCTGGAAGTCGAACGCTTCGGAATCAGCCCGGTGACCCGTTCCGAAATCGCAACAAAACTAGCGCCGGCGTATAGCAACATTACGAACAAAAAACTGCTGACAACGGACGAGATCACTCAGGTGTCCAGCGAATACCGACGTCACGGGAAGCGGATCGTCTTCACGAATGGCTGTTTCGACCTGTTGCATGTCGGCCACGTGAGTTACCTGCAAGAGGCCGCCGCACTGGGAGATACCCTGATCGTCGCCGTCAACAGTGATGCGAGCGTCCAACAGTTAAAAGGCCCCACGCGACCAATCGTCCCCGAACAAGATCGAGCCACCCTGTTGGCCTCACTGGGGTGTGTCAATCACGTCGTGATCTTCGAAGAACAGACGCCGATTCACCTAATACATGAGATTCGTCCAGACGTGCTGGTAAAGGGAGGTTCAACACAAGAAATTGTCGGTCGCGAGATCGTGGAAGCCTACGGAGGAAGAGTATGTCATGCAGGAATGATCGAAGGAAATTCAACAACACAACTGATCGAAAAAATGCAGGAAATGAACAGCGACACACGTGAATTCCTTTGTCCAGAACTAGACCGGCCACAACACAAGTCAATCGAAACCGTTGCAGTTCCGCCTTCAGGCGGCGCGCATCAGAAGATAGAAATCCCCTGCACCACCTGAAGGCGGAACTTCTACAAGGAGATGTTGCCGATCTCAGATGAGCAATCGTAGGCCGCAAGCAACGAAGTCGAAGCAATCATGCAACGATTCACATTTTTTGTCCATTATCCATGGAAATTACGAGCATGCGACCGCCCATAGTGACACCTTGCGAATGTCAACAAGCTGGATGGTGTCATCGTCACCAGATTGACAAGACCCCAGCCCTCTTTGAGCTCTGCCGTCGCAGTCCAGGACATTTTCGTCTATGGGAAGAAGGCCGAGGGCCTCTGCAAAGGCAGCAACTGCGAGTCGAGCAACTGATGCGTTGCCAGCATCGTGGCGTCGCCCCCATCGGAGAGGTGCAATGCGATCTCTGCGGCGGGCGTGGAATGCTGGTGCCCATATTCCAGTGCCAATTATTCGGTACATGCACGCAACGGCGGTTTGGCACTCGAACAAAACATGCTCGCGAAATGGCGTCCTGCGCCGGCTGCGACAAATACACTCCGATCGAATGATCGCCAAAACTGCGGTTTGATCGGCTCAAAGTGCGATTATTCAACTTTTCCCACGACAGATTTAGGACCGTAAAATGCCAACTCCCAACTTTCCATACTGCCCAAACACAACAGTTCCCAGCAAGATTGGTGGACACATCCAAAGGAGCGGAAACACCTGCCCGCCTTGGCAGGACATTTCACTTGATCTCACCGATCAGGGATGGTCATTCATTTCAGAGAAATTGACTATAAGTGTTGGGATCACACAAGGACCTAGCGGACTACTCGGCCTGTTGAATTGGAGCCTTAAAGACGGTGATTGCGTTGGCGGTCCTGTCCAACTAAACGAAGAACCGATTTCATGCGGCTCGTTTTCGCTTTCTTCCGGAATGGAAAATGCTCCGATTGCATGTTGCCCAGGCTCAAACGACGTGGCGATCATGGTCATTGCTTTCGCAGAGGGAATTCCGACCTCAAATGCGACGCCGCCGCCAGTGTGTCCGACTTCTTGTAAAGTCAATCCGCCGCTGATTAGCGGACAGCCGATTCGATATGCCACGGGCGAAACATTCTTGAACGTAGTTGATCTGGCGAGTAACTCATTTGGCCTTCCCTGGGGCCACACTCGCAATTTTTCCAGCAGATTGTCAACGAGCGAGACGATCGGCAATGGATACAATTGGCGTGTCGCCGAGTGGCCACTTCTCACGTTTGTGTTCGGAGGTCCGATTGTTGTTCAAGGAAGTCCCGATGCTACATTCTGGTACGACAGAGTCGGAGATGAGTTTATTCCACGTTATGGTGTCAGGGATCAGCTTTTACATGATGTCCCGGCGCGTGTCTATCGCTTAACCAATTTAAGTGGAGTGATCACGGAATTTGACGACGTCACCGGGATGTTCCTTCGTCGTATCGACGCCGCCGGGAATAGTATCGAAGTGACGTCATGGACGCCGAACTCGTTCAATTTCACATCTGTCGAAAGATCCTATAGCACGGGCGGAAATACGACTGTTGAACAATACCTTTACGATTATGGAACTTCATCAGGAGACTATCTTCTGTCGTCGATTACTTTGCGCCGCAAGGTCAACAGCGGCGGATGGATCAACGTTCTCAAAGTCAACTATTCCTACTATCAGTATCTTGAAGCCTATGGAAGCGAAGAAGATCTGAAAACAGCGACCACTCAATCCTGGCAGGATAGCGGATGGGTTGATACCGGTACAACCTATTATCGATATTATCAGACACTCCCCACTTCAAGCAGCAGTTCATCATCATCATCATCATCATCATCTTCTTCTTCTTCTTCTTCTTCCAGTTCAAGCAGTGCAGCAAGGTCGCCCGCGCATCTGTTGCGATTCGTTGTCAATTCGGCATCGTTCGCCCGATTGGCAGCGGATCCCAATGTAAGTGATCCGTTCACCGCAAGCGATGCCCTCGTCTCACTTTATGCAGACTACTACTACGAGTATGACTGCGACCGACGAGTTACGCGAGAGATCGTACAAAGTGGCTCACAAGCATTTTCCTTTACTTATTCGGAAAGCCAGTTCAGCGATGACTACAATCACTGGAAGACAAGAACGATTGAGACAATGCCGGATGACACGCAACACATTGTCTATGCCAATTTCGCCGGTCAGACAATGCTAAGAGTTTTGCAGGCTGATTCCAACCATTGGTGCGAGTTCTGGAAATATAACGAGCTCGGAAATGTTATCCTGCACGCAAACTCCTCGGCAATCAGCGGATATGATGAGAGCTATGCCGACTTGCTCCACAACGCGAATGGCAACTATGAATTTCTGAACGATCATGAAGGGCTGATCGAGACTTACGACATTCATACTCCAACTGGCCAAGTTACATCGGAAAAGATTCAGCAAGGCGAATTCGGAACGTGCATCCGCCTGCGCGATTACGAATACACAGCGTTTTATCCAAACGGTGATGGGAGCAGCTCCTCGTCCTCCTCTTCGAGCTCCTCGGGCAGCTCTCCCGTTTACTTATTGACCAAGACCGCGGTCTATCCTGATGATGGCTTTGGATGTGACTGCAATTCCTCAAGTTCTTCATCATCCGCGAGTTGTTCGCCTGGAAACTGCTGCAGCAATGACGGAACACGGCGAATTGTTACAAATTATTCATATACATTCTTTTCTGGCACGACGCAAGTTCAGCAAAAGACCACAGTTTTACCAGTGATTCCCATTGAGCAGAATGGGACCGGAAACGCCGTCACGAAAAAGGAGTACTACGACGCCTATGGCAATCTGATCTGGACTATGAATGAACGTGGATTTATTGCAAGCAGGACATATGACATCCCAACCGGAGCTCTGATTCAGCAGATCGACGATGTGAACACGTCGATAGTGGAAGCTCCAAACGGCTGGGTGACTCCTGTAGGTGGGGGTCTCAACTTGATCACGGACTTTGAGCACAACGATCAGGGCGAGATTACGCAACGCCTGGGGCCAGTACACACGGCCCGAGTGGGCGAAGACGACATTTCTGTACGGACCGCCCAATGGACGGTTTTCAAGCGGAGTGCAAATGGCAATGAGATCTGGTCAGCTCAAGGGTTTGCGACTTCTGCGGGTTCCGATTATTCTTACACGTTATACAATCCGGTCTCGATCACGAAACAGGATCTCGCGGGTAAGACACTTGAATCGATCAAGGCCATTCGAACGGAACAGTCGTCTTCGAGTTCGTCGAGTTCTGGTTCCGATTCACCCCCGCCAATCACGGTGCCTGGAAGACTCTCGTCTACAGACAGTTTCCCCCAGTCGAGTTATGTCGCCTGGTCCACGTTTCAATTCACCGATTGTTGCCTGGCAGCTTCCAGCCGGTTGTATTTTAAGATTCCACTTTCTGGAGAGGGATTTGAAGGGATCAATTACGCTCAAACCGGGTTTGGTTATGATGTCATGAAGCGCCGCGTGATCGTGGTAGATCCTCTAGGAAATACAATGACAACTCGCTATGACGTCCGGGGCAATGTACTCGCAACCGTCGACCCGATGGCGAGCCGCACCACATTCGGCTATGACACGGATAGTAATCGCGTAACTGTGAAGAATCCATTGGGTCACGTGGTCACGGCAGTATTTGACTTTCGTAATCGTGGCATCGCTCAGGTAGACCCGTTCGAAGCACGTACAAGCAATTGCTTCGACAACTTGAATCGAGCGATTGTTTCGACAAATCCGTTGGGGGCGGTTGTTTTAACGCGCTGGGATGACCGCAATAAGGAGTTCACGACAGTTGATCCTTTGGGCAATCGAACTAGTTCAGTCTATGATGCTCTCGGGAGCCGCATTCGAAGAATTGATCCACTCGAGTTCGTCACGTCGAGCATTTACAACAGTCTGAATCAGCAAATTGCGAGCGTCGATCAGGTCGGTGCACGGACGACAACCGTTTTTGATGCTGCGAATCAGTCCATTGGCAACGTCAACGCACTGGGAGCCCGCACGACGACTGTTTTCGACGGCATTGGACGCTCTCTGGTCTCTGTGAACGCGTTGGGCAATCGCTGGACTTCAATTTACGACGCAACTGGCCAACGGATTGGAACCGTGATTCCGACAGGTGCTGTCAACACTACTGTGTATGATGCTGCCGGAAGGACTTCCTGCGTGATCAACAGCCTTGGCAATCGATGGACAACTACTTTCGATGTGGACAGCCGTGCGATTCGAACCACCGACCCTCTCGGCAGAATCAGCAGTACCGTCTACGACGCTGCGAATCGCAAGCTCGCTAGCGTTGACCCGCTCGGTAATCGGGAAACCGCAACTTATGACGTCGCAGGGCAAACAATCAGGAACACGAATGCCTTGGGACTCAATTTCACATTGATTTATGATGTAGCGGGACGCCAAATCAACCGAGTCGATCCGTTGCTCAATCGCAAAACCACGATCTACGATACCACCGGAAATGCCATAGCCCAAATCGACGCGATTGGGCGAAGGACTACAACGATGTATGATCTCGCACGGCGGTCTATCGCGGTGGTGAACCCACTCGAAAACCGTTGGACAACAGCGTATGATGCAGCGGGCAGGGTGGTTCGTACGACTGACCCGCTGGCACGCATCTTAACGACTGTATACGATGCGGTTGGAAAGAAAATCGTACTAATCAACTCCCTCGGATTCCGGACGAGCATGGTTTATGATTCCGTTGGCCAACTGCGTCGCACAATCGCCCCCAATGAACGTGCTAGTACGTATGTTTACGATCTTAATGGCGGCCGGATTGCTAGTCAGGACGCCCTTGGACATCGAACTACCACAGTTTTCGACCCCGTCGGTCAACCCGTAACGATCTTGGACGCGAACTTGGGTCGCAGTACAATGACCTATGATTCGGCCGGCCAACGGATTCGGCTGACCGACCAACTTGGACGGCAGACGACGCTAATCTACGATGCGGCCGGTCAGCAATCCGTGCGTGTCGATGCGAGAGTCTATCGGACGACCTACACCTATGACCTAGCTTCTCGAAATATTGGACGCACTTATCCAGACGGTTCTCGGGCATCCTTTACATATGACACACTATCGAATCGCCTAACCATGCGGGACGCAACCGGCGCTACAACCTTCAGCTATGACGAAGTTGCGAGAACGAAGATCGCTCGGTCTCAAGTGAGTTCTCCAATCACTTATACATATGATGCCGTAGGTCAACGTGCTTCCGTGATTGCTGCTAGCGGCGGCCGATTCACGTACGGATTCGATGCAACCGGGCAAATAACCCGCCTGATAAACCCTGAAGGCGACCTCACAACATTCGTGTATGACGCGGGAATGCGTCGGACGTCACAGCATTTGGCTAATGGCACGCGAACCAGTTACTCCTATGACAACGGAGACCGCTTAGTCCAGATTACCCATTCGACCTCATCAGGTATCACTCTCGCAGCTTTCAGTTACCAATACGATAACGTCGCGAACCCAGTATTGCTTATTGAAGGTAACGGTGACCGTGTGACATACGTCTACGATGCGATCAATCAGCTGACGGCCGAACGCCGGAGTGGAGTTGATGGCTACACCAATACATATACGTACGATTCTCTCGGTAATCGTGTAGTTTCAGCAACCGGCAGCGCATTGACCACGACAACCTACGATCTAGCGAATCAAATCCGATCTAGCGTGAACGCTGCTGGGCGGACAACCTATATGTTTGATGCCAATGGAAATCAACAGATCGTGCGAGAACCCAATGGTGACCGGACGACGTATGCCTGGGACTTTGAAAATCAAAATACGTCGATACGACTGCCAAATGGCAGCCGAGTAACAATGATGTACAATGCCGATCTGCGGCGTGTTTACAAGGAGACCTGAGATGCCGATTACTAACTACATTTGGGACACAGTTAACGATAGCTACTTAATGGAGATCGATGGGTCACACAACATTACTAATGTGTTTACTCAAGAACCCGGCCCTTATGGCGGGCTGATTAGTCAGCGACAGGCAAATGTTTCAAGCTATTACCATTTTGACATGCTTGGCTCGACGAGACTGCGAACCAACTCAACGGAGTCCATTGTCGAGAGCACAGTTTATGATAGCTGGGGAAATATAGTGTCGCCGGGGGGCGGTGATAAAACACTTTTTGGGTTTATTGGCCGCTTCGGTTATGCCTATGATTCAGAATGTGGCACGTACTATATTCGCGCTCGTACATACTCTCCGCTCATCTCCAGATGGCTGTCGACTGATCCGGCTCATTTTGTCGATGGCATTAACTTGTATGCGATGACATCCGTCTTAACTGGAAGTGACCCTTCTGGTACGCGGAATGACGGAGAAGTACCTGACTATACGACAGGTGACGTCAGCGCCTGTCAGGCGATGTTGAGGACCATAGTTAATGCGCAGACGAACTCAATAATTGGTGCGTATGTTATCAACGCACCTTGCGCTAATGCTTTGTTGACACAATTTCTGAGCAAATCTGGTGGAACCAGTTGCCCCGCCGCCTGCAAGTCGGCCTTGACCTCCGAGTTAGCCGCTCACTTTGGGTCGACGGAAGAAAACAATGCGCTCGTTGATTCGTTGTTTATCGGATGCGGTAAGAACAACGCCAAAACGTGGAGCGACGAAACTACCTTCCAGGGCACAGGTGTTTTCAGCTCTGGAGATCTGCTGTATGCATTCCAGGCGTTCAGTTTCTCATTTCAAGGAGCTGCGCATCTCGTATGTAATGCCGGGGCGGGGAAACCTTGCTGTTGCGATTGTAAGGGTGGGGCCACGCTCGACGGAAATGTTACCGATCCATACGATTTTTGCTCTAGCCTAAAAGGAAAGGCACAGCCACATTGGAAGTCTAATAAGTCGCTGTTGTCGATTGGAGGTTGGAAGCCTACACCGGACGAGCTGGCTTGGTGTGGGTGCGTTTTGGAGGATTACTTTAACAAGCAGACGGCTCTTGGTTTTGGCGCCAGTGACATCGTGGGGGGGGCGACATTTACAGTTAATTGCCCGATTCATTTGGACGTAACTATATCCCGCCGTTGTTGTGAAAAATAATAGGCGAATAGTAAGCCGCAAGATGTTAAGGAGTGATTATGTTTAAGTTGGAATTATTAAGTGTGTTTTGCGTACTGATTGTTGCGAGCGGGTGTCTAGTTAATTCCGAGGATGACGAACATTTAAATTTGTCCTACTCGGATTTTCGCGCCGCTTTTCCGCGGGAGATTGATCCAGTGGGGGCAAGCGCAATTAGTATGGGAGGTGAAATGGGGCGAGATAGCTACGATTCTTGGTATAAGGTGGTGATTCCGGAAACAGCATGGAATGAGTTTTGTAAGCAAAATTATTCTGAAGATCCGAAACCCTTTAAGCCAGATGGTTTGGGCGGACTTGGAGTCCCTAGTTCATGGCCTGAGCCGAGGCGATCGCCGCCAAAGTGGTGGCTTCCTCCTGAGGAGTTTGGATCACAACTGCTTGTGACGCAGCAGATAATGAAAGACGGGAGGAGGGCAAAGGGGTGGTATTGGCTTTATGACAAATCAACCTCAACTGCGATTGGGTGGAATTGGAATCGACAATACTGGAGTTTTCAGCAGGGGAAGGCGGCTCCGAATTTAAGGGCATCATTTGAGTCCATAGGGACGACTACGAGAGAGGACGCCCCTGTACGTGAAAAAAGCGTTCCATAAAGATGTTCCTTGGGTGTATCGGGAGCGGTCAGAAAGAGTAGCAGTTTCGGGGCTATGTAGCAGGACCAAACTGGATCGCAGTTGGCTTTGTATAGCCGGCATCCGTTCGATGACGATGCCGCGGTTGATGGACCACTAAGTGCAATGAGAGGGTGTGTGGAATGCGCCCCGGATAGAAGTTGATACCTTATTCCTGAGGGTTGATGGCGTGGGTATTCGAGCTTCCATGAACCCTCCTCAGTCTGCGCATGGACTGCAACCATTGACGTCTGCGGAGACGTGGTACTGGTTCAATGGTTCTCGGGAGTGCCTGCTAAGTGCGACAATTCGCTTCCATAGTCCGGAAGTACGCAATCAGCGGGCTGCACACGCTGGTAAGCATAGTTTTGAAGCGTTCGTTCGAGCAGCAGCACGGATCGATTTTGGCTTGCCAGTACACAATCGAGGATGGCCTCTTATTCTTTATTTAACCGAAATTGTGCCAAATCGCCGTGGGAAAGCTCACGATTCGCAGGCCCTAATAAACACGAATAATGCTGGTTGATAACTGCATCCCATGTGTAATTTGCTTCAAACTGGGACCGACCTGCCAAACCCATTTGATCACGTAGCTCTGGATTGTCCAGTAGCGTATCAATCTTCCGCGCGAGATCATCGACATTCCCCGGTTCAAAAAGTAGACCCGTTGCACCATCTGTGACCGTAAACTTCAGACCGCCAATTCGACTGGCAATCACGGGCCGTCCTGCTCCCATCGCTTCTACTGCACTGCGTCCCAAAGCTTCTTCTGCAATGGTCGGAAACATCAGAATATCCGACGCTCGAATAACGTTAGGGAGCTGTTCCTGCGTTTGCCATCCGATGTAGCGGCAGAATTCGTCCGGCCGCTCGGGTGAATCACCAGTGACAACGAGTTCGAAATCACGCCGCTTTTGCCAAAGTCTTTGGCAAGCCGCCCGCAAGATATGAAAGCCTTTCATGAATTCCTCGGTCAACCCCGCGAACAGTAATGTTGCGCAACGCCCCTTTCGGTTAGTCTCGTGAGATTCATTCGCTGTCCAAGGGAAGCGGCTGGGATCGAATCCACTCGGAACAACGCAGACCTGTTTCGCAAAGGGACTGATCGTCGCCGCAATCAAGGGATTCACCGCAAGAACGGCTTCCGCCCCTTCAAATGCTTGACGTAGTCGATGGTCATATTCTGCTGTCCCGTATCCCGATAGAGCCCGCTCGGCCTGATGCAGGCTGCCGGATTGCCGTTCCCTGTCTCGAACACATTTCCTGCAGGCATCCGGAGTCGCCAATTGATGCTTTGGGCAGGACGAGGTTTGACCTTGGCTATCCACCAACAGGCGAACATTGTTCAACGGACACAGGCACTCTTGAGCAGCCAGTCGCAAAAAGTATCGATAGCCCCGCATTGCCTCAGCCAATAGCGGCTTGAAGTTCCAACTATCGGTCACAATGACGAAATCAGGAGCAAAGCTATCCACGGCCTCACGAAAACGCCGTTGAATCTCAGGTGCATTCCAACTTTTTGCATCGAAAACGAGTGCTTCAGACGGAGCCAGCGGCTCCTGATCCATCCGCCCAATTCCCCAATTGGAATACTGGCTGTAGATATGCCGGACGTCATAGCCTGCGAGACCTAAAAACTTGCCAGTCTCAGCCGTATGAATTGTTCCCCCGCCCGTGGATGGCCAGTTAAACAAGATACTGACAATCGCGACTCGGGTCTTGCGAAGGGCCAGTGGAGCAGCAGGCTCAGGCCGCTTGGCGGCGCGATCCGAGATTACCGCATCAGCGACTAGTAGATTGAGATTCTCTCGCGCCGCCGTGCATCCCGGATCAATCCGCAAAGCCGTTCCATACATTTGCTTCGCCAAATCGAAGTCCCCATCAACAGCAGCGAGAGTCGCAAGATCATTCTCCAGCAACGCGTGAAACGCTGGTGCATGAAACGTCTCGGACAGTTGATGATATCTCTCTCGAGCTTGAGGCAATTTACCCCGCACAGCCAACTGGCTGGCTATGGCATACTGCTCATCAACAACCGAGGTAATTGCTCCACTTTGTGAGAGAGTCTCATTCGAGCCTGTCGGCAAACTTTGGACTGTATTCACGATCGGACGGCTGGTATCAGACATACTCATCCAACTCCTTCGGAGTCAATCCAAATCGCACCAGAGTGTGGAACTGCTAATACGTGCAAGTGACCTCCGCGAAGCGGGAGATCGAACGAAGAGGTGAAGAACCACGATGGTATCGCTCGTTGTCGTTCCTTCAAACCATAAGGTGTATAGAATTGACCGGAATAGCAAGTCCAAAGTTGCCTCTGGACATCGGAATCAGCAGACGTCGCATTTGGCCTGCCGTTCAAATTGACCGATTTCGCTAACTTGCCGGGACGAAAGGAGACGGGCCGTTCGATCTTGTTCTTGTTCTCAGTCGCAATCTCCAACTGTCGCGATGGTTTTTTTCGTTGGGTTTTGAGCCTGGTTGCTTCAGACACGATCGCATTAAATCGGACTTGGCAAGAATTGTCGAAATTGTCACCTGATGGCAGGGAAAGGCTGATTTTGCCAGAATTTTAAAGGGTAATTATGGCATCACCACAATTGAAGAGAAGTCCTTTCGCCGAATCGAACTTGTTGGTCGATCTGGACTGCCAATGACTTCGGACGAATTGGCTGGAGCGTCTCGAAAAGCGAAAACCGTGACAAAAAATTGCGGACGATGCCACTAGTTCACGTCCGCTGCCTACGGTCCGACGCCGGCTGAAAGCGGTTCCCTGTCCGATCAATCCTCGCTGGCCGATTTTCGGAAACAGCCGCAATATGGCCAATATGGCATTGTCCAGTCTTTTGACGGGCGTTTTGATTTGACAATGCCAATCGGCGATGTATGATCACCAACCACAGGAGTTTGTACAGACAATTGATCGGCCGCGATGTCAACAAGGAGAATACGGGGATGCCAACTGCCGTATGGACAACAGAAGATCAGGAACGGATTTCTCAGAGTGACTCTAATTCACTGACAAAGTGGAACTTGGCAGGGCCGCGCGTCCTTGATGTGCTGATCGAGTGGACGGATTGCGGATGCGCGATTCTCAGAGCTGAGGCGCCTAATGCTCAGAATATGATCCTGGAAGGTTACAGGTTTGGGGGATCCGTCGAAGCAAGCATGGGCTATTCCATTCCACGAACGAAATCACTCAGGTTCTGGAACGGCAATGCGTTCACTAGCTGTATTGTCCAACATTACCCACATGGCAGCCTCGAGGCACTACGCGGGCGAGAGCAAGAGACATTTCCTCCAGACGAAGAACGCTTTCTCAATGAGGTCCATTGGCGCGGATCATTTCCTTTGTCGGCAGGGATCCTGGGACAGCGAATGGCGATTATGGTCGGATTCGAAGAGCACCAACCGTACTGGTTGGTGCGAGACCAAATGTCGCTCTCGTGGTTGGCGGCTCAAATGACGGTATCTCTCGGGATGGCGGATTCTCTACCCATTGCCGAGACAGATCCGTTCGTGCAAGCCAGTCGGTTCGTGACCGCATTCCCGTATCTCGATTCGGACGATCATCGCCTTTCAGCGCTTCTTCGAATCTTATGTTCAGGCCGAGGGCTGGGGTGGCAGCGTGCCTGGTTGATGAGGCGGGATGGAGAGTCGTATCAGTGTGAAACCTGCGCCGGTGGGTTGACGTTGGAAGACTGGGGCCGGGGAGCTCACTATGCGGCATCAAGCCTGCTGGATCTGACCGACGAAGTGGCCCATGATATTGTCGATAATCCTCGCCAATTTGATGGGATGTACCGAGCATGTGCTACCGGTCGCAAGCTGCAAGTGGATCAGCACTGTTTTGACTGGAGCGAGCAGCAAAATGGCGAAGGAACCCTGTTCGTTGTCCCATCTGAAATGAGTCCCGAAGCAAAGGAATACTGGAAAGCTAAAGTTAGTTCGCATGTGGGGGAGGCGCTTGTGAAGTTCGAGGACGACGAGCGAATCTGTTGGAGTCCATTCCGGATTGGATCCGAGGACTTCGTTGCAGTGCTCACTTGGAGCAATTTGCGAGCGAGTAACTCATCACCCCGAATTGTTGAAACGGGCGTAATTCTTGCGGTTGCCAGTGAATTGTTGGCCTTGACCTCAACTGATGGTGACTATAACCCTTCTGAGCGAGAATCGCTTCCGTTCATTGATAATGTTACGAAGGTCTTGTCGTGGCTGAATCTTGTTCCATTATCGCGAGAAGAACTGGAGCTTGCGATAATTCGCCGCAATCGATTGCGTTTTGAGAACTCCCTGACTCACCGAGAAACACTCAGAGAACAAATGTTGGCTGCTCGATCCCGTCGAGCAAGTCCGGTTTATTCAGAGAACTCCACGGACTCTGATTCGATTACGACCGAATGAGCCCCGCCTATAGATGGTATTGATTTACATCTAATTTCGTCGAAAATCTCCCCGCCTCGACATCGTGAATGGATGGATTCGTCATGCCCTTCAAGGACGTAACGACGGTAATTCAAGACACAGCTCTCTGGTGGGCTGCGCATTGGAGATCCCCAGAATCGCGAATAGATCGCATTGCCCACACAGCCCCAGGCGGTATGGAGCGTTTTGAGCGTTTGTTGGTCACAGTGGGCTTAGAGATCAAGGACTCGGGAGCATTGGGGCAGTGGGACAAATTCGAAGGTCGATTGGCGTTGCTAGCGGATGAGATGCGATTCCGAATCTTCGAAGATCGTGAGGATGCAGTTCAGGCAGCACTCAATTCAATTGAAGTTGCTCTGCACAAGGCGGGATATGAATGTCTCACCGATTGGGAGAGATTTTCAAACGAATTCATGGCCCATCTTCGAAGTCCGCATTCCAATCCGAGCGTGCTCAAGAAATGCATTCGAAAGCATTTCCGGCGACCAGTCGTAATTCCCGATTAATGTCACGCTGCTGGTCGACGCTGCTTAAAGATTTCATCGCGATACGCCAATACAGCGACGTTGTATCCAGACGTGATGCGGCCGATGAAGTCTCGGCGCACTTCCTCTTCCATCTGGCTCAGCCTGGATGCGAATTCATCCGGTGACAGGACCGGATCTTCTCTCGCAATACTGCGGCGTGATTCTGGATTCAAGACGATGCGCAAAAGCGCACTGCGACTTGCCTCAGCATATTCACAATCGGACTCGTACATGTCGGCTATCAACGGAGTTGCTGGATCCGCCTCGCGAGTTCCATCTCGCCGACATTCAGAATTGTCGTTTAAGCTATCCCTAGCGGGCGG
>JAQGHT010000457.1 GCA_028291565.1 Planctomycetaceae bacterium
ACAATCTGTCCTGCATTCCGCCCAACATGCTGGAAAAATACCTGCCTGTCGAATACAGCCTGCCAGGGACAACACGTCCACCAGCCTGCCTGCCGTGATGGAGACCCGCCTCGTGACACTTGCCACAAATCATCAACATGCCATTGGCTTGTCTCGACGCGAGCTGCTTCAGGCTGGTTACTCGGGCTTGCTGGGAGTCGGACTGCCATCGCTGCTTGCAGGGCGGACTCAATCCGCCCGGGCGGCTGACGGTTCGACGGCTCAAAAGCCGCCGAAATCGCTGGTCATTGTCTTCCTGACGGGGGCCTGCAGTCACCACGACACGTTCGATATGAAGCCGGAAGCCCCCGCCGAAATTCGCGGAGAATTCAAGCAAATCGCGACGTCGATTCCCGGGTATCAGATTTGTGAGCACTTGCCGCAATTGGCGAAGCGGGCCGACAAATACGCTGTCATCCGTACTCTGTCACATAACGACAATAACCACCTGATGTCGACGCATCATGTCCTGACTGGTGAAAAGCAGCCCGGCGGGTTTTTTGACAAGGTGGCTTCGCGAGATGATTGGCCTTGTTATTCCAGTGCCTTGTCCTTCTTGCGACCGCGAAACGATGGCCTGCCGACCGGTGTGAATCTGCCGACATTCCTCCGCGAAGGGCCGCTGACCTGGCCGGGGCAACATGCCGGATTCCTCGGTCAAAGCTTCGATCCCTGGCAAGTCACAGGCGATCCGAACAAGTCTGATTTTCGAGTCGACGCGTTGACGCTGGCTCCTGGAATCGACGTCAATCGCCTGGGCAGCCGGCAGTCATTGCTGATCGACGTGAATCGGCAGCAACGGCAAATGGATGAGGTGGCGCAATCGTTGCGATTGCAGAAGGATCAGCAATTGGCCTTCTCAATGCTGACTTCCAGCCGACTTTCGCAAGCATTCGAAGTCCAGCGCGAATCAGATGCGGTCCGTGACCGATACGGCCGAAACACGACCGGACAATCACTGCTGCTCGCGCGTCGTCTGATTCAATCGGGAGTGCCGATTGTGCAGGCCAATATCGGGCACGTCCAGAATTGGGACAGCCACGGAAACATCTTTCCGACATTAAAGGATCGGCTGCTGCCTCCGTTGGACAAAGGCGTTTCTGCGCTGTTGGACGATCTGGAATCCACGGGGTTGCTGAAAGACACATTAGTCATGATGTTGGGTGAGTTCGGCCGCACACCCAAGATCAACGGCGGGCAGGGCCGAGACCATTGGGGACCTTGCTTTTTCGGTGTTTTCGCCGGTGCGGGAGTGCAGGGCGGGCAGGTCATCGGCCGTTCTGACGAAACTGGCGCCTTTCCAGCGACACGGGCGTTTTCGCCGAACGATGTCGCGGCGACTGTCTATCATCTGCTCGGTATTCCCGGCGACGCGGAAGTCCATGATCGTCTGGGCCGCCCAGTGCGGTTGAATCGCGGCGATGTGATTGAATCTCTGTTTACAGGTGCGGAAGTTTAGAGGGTGTCCAGATCCTTCATGCAACCGGGAGCCGTCCCTTCAGTACTTCGGTAGGCGCGAAGACTTGGATACCTGAATAGCGTGCGAAGTCTGATGTATTAAACGTTAATATGTTCGAAAGATTATGCCGCGCCATTGCAGCAATCAATCGTGCGTCGTGTGCTGGCTTGCCATAAACGGAGTTTAGCACAACACGCGATCGCCAATTGTCGAAGATGCCGCGTTCGTCTTTTAAAAAAAAATAATTCTGAATAATACCAAGAATCGAGCGCTCTGCCGTTAAGACATCCATTCCTAATCCATTTGCCGTGATAGGTCGCGTCGCAACGACCCAAAACTCATAAATCACCTGGGGTACTACACAGAGCACGACTTGGGCTTGTGCTAGTTTGAGGACAGCCGACTTTGACGTAAAATGATCGGGACTTGCAGTCTGAGCCATTCGCAACAGGATGTTTGTATCGAGTAATAGTTTCATTCATTGAGTCCTGCATAGATCGATTCGCGACTATCATCAACAACCCGATCAAGGACCGGGTGTAATGCGATCCAAGCGTCCAAGCGCTGAGCTAACTCAACTTCTGAAATTGCTTCAGGCACTCCTTCGTCATCTTCGACTAAGCTCTCCGTCACCAATTGGCTCAGGAACGACGCCAGATCTTCGCCAACAGCTGCAGCGCGTCGGCGAAGAATATTCTCGACATCTGCCGGTAAGTCAATATTAACGCTCATCGGGAATCTGCTCCTACAGTTCGAAATTTAGAACTTGAGGCGCCTTTAAAATGCAATGCGGTCGCGGAAATAAAATCGAAACGCCAGACAGCGATAATGGCTTCAAGCACTCGATCTTTCATTTGATTCACCTTTTTGTAACAGTTTAACGAAACTGCGCGAGTGCTGGCAGCTCCCACCAAACCCCGCCTGGCTTTGCCTAGGTGGCTATCGGGATTTTATGCTACGCCCCCCCTTTTGAGAGAACGTATATTGCGCAGTCCCGATCCACTACGACCATCGGGGCTCGGCCCTTTAAGCTTGATTTCGCAATTCGGCCAATGTGCCACTACTTTTCAAACACGTGTTTCAGTTTGGAATGTGCTCGTGATTATGCTTTGATAATCTGCTGCACCACGTTCCCCTCCACATCCGTTAACCTGAAATCTCGACCAGAATAACGGTAGGTCAGGCGTTCGTGATTCAATCCGAGCAAATGCAGGATCGTCGCGTGCAGATCGTGGATGTGAACCTTGTCCTGGGCGGCGTAAAACCCGTAATCGTCCGTGGCGCCGTGATGATGTCCGCCTTTGACGCCTCCTCCCGCCAGCCACATCGTGAAACCCTCGGGATTATGATCGCGGCCGTTTGTTCCTTCCGCGGTCGGCGTCCGGCCGAATTCACCGCCCCACCAGACGAGCGTATCCTCCAATAATCCTCGAGCTTTGAGGTCACGCAGCAGACCGGCGATTGGGCGATCGACTTCACGAGCATTCTTGGAGTGACCGTTCTTCAGATCGCTGTGCTGATCCCACTGGACGTTGCTGTCGCTGTGCGTTACCTGGATATAGCGCACTCCGCGTTCGGCAAAACGCCGGGCCATCAGGCACATGCGCCCAAAGTTCGCTGTCAGAGGATCGTCCATTCCGTACAGCTTTTGAGTCTCCGCCGATTCGTCTGAAATGTTTTCGACGCGTGGCATTTCGGTCTGCATCCGAAACGCCAGTTCGAACGAATTGATACGGGCCTCGAGAGCGGGTTCAGGGCCACTATTGGCCTGGTGCGCTAAGTTGACCGTCCGCAACTTGTCGAGTTGCAGCCGTTGGATTTCAGGTGGTAGCTTGGGATTGGCAATGAATCGGACTTGCGCCTTGTTCGCTGGCACACTCGCATTGCCTAATGGCATTCCCTGGTAGACAGCGGGCAGAAACGCGGAACTCCAATTATTGACGCCGCCGTGTCCCAATGTCGGACAGATCGTGACGAAGGCGGGCAGATCCTTATTCTCTGTCCCCAAGCCGTATGTGACCCAGGAGCCCATGCTGGGCCGCACGAAGTTATCACTGCCGGTATGCAGCTTCAGCATGGCTCCGCCGTGCGCCGGATTTGTGCCGTGGACCGAATGCATAAAGCAGACATCATCGACGCACTGGGAAAAATGTGGGAACAACTCACTGACCCACGAGCCACTCTGGCCGTACTGCTGAAACTTCCACGGCGATTTGAGCAAATTGCCGGTCGGAGCGAACTGGACGCGTGGTTTCGCGAACGGTAACGGCTTGCCATCATCCCGCTCCAACAGCGGTTTGTAATCAAACGTATCGACTTGCGAAGGTCCACCGGCCATGAACAGAAAGATAATTCGCTTGGCTCGGGCTGCGAAATGGGGAGCTTTGGCAGCCAGCGGATCAACGGCGACACCATCAGCCAGGCCCTCTTCGGCCAACATGGATGCCAGAGCAATAGAACCGAAGCCAACCGCGGAGCGGGTCAGTAACTGACGTCGAGTGAGAATGTCGGGGTGGAACATGCTGGAATTCCTGACTACAGATTTTATCGAATCCCACCTGGCTGGTTGGATTGGCTGTTGGGTTCTGGCGCGTCGCCACAGGATATCGAATTGTGAAGAACGAAATGCAATCTCGAAAACCTTCGAGCAAGCGGGAATGACTTGGGTTGGCCTGAAACGATCGCAACGGCGGCGGTTGAATCTTGCGTTTTCCTCGTAGCAGAAGTCGCGAGACTTCTGGCGACTGTGAGGAACGGTCTCTACCTCAAGTAAATGAATTCATTCGACGCGAGAGCCACCTGGCACAGGGTTTCCCACGCACGGACTCGACGCGTGGCCGGGTCGGGTTCCTGCTTTTCAAAGGCCTTCTCGATGTCCTTGACGAATGCTTTCGATTGCGTGATTTCGTCCGCAGTGGCTTCACGTCCATAGGCCAAAACATAGAGCCGTTGCAGACGCTCGCCGTCTTCATTCAAGGCGGGATTCAGCAACTTCCCTGCCAGTTCTGAACTGGCCCTCGTAACGAGTTCACTATTCATCATTAACAGCGCCTGCGGTGCGACGGTCGTCGACGTACGGTCACCTGTGGGAATAGCGGCATCAGGGTAATCCAGCAGTTGGAAAATGTCGTAGACGTTGTTGCGAACGATGGGCAGATAGAGTGACCGGCGAAGACTGGAATAGTCGGTCAGGTCCTTGGATGTATGGTCGAAAAAGTAGGCTCGGTTTTTGACATTCAACAGAGTGCCCCCCAGAGTCCGGTCCAGTTTTCCACTGACGGCGAGCATCGCGTCGCGGACTTCTTCGGCTTCCAGACGCTGAATATTGGCTCGGCCATACCAGCGATTTTCCGGATCTCGTTCTGCAGTTGACGCGTCGACCTGGCTGCTGAGTTGATACGTACTCGACAGCATGATCAACCGATGTAGCTTTTTAAACGACCAGCCTTGCTCCATGAAACGATGGGCCAGCCAGTCGAGCAATTCGGGATGCGTGGAGGGTTGTCCCAGCAGGCCGAAATTGTCGACCGTACGAACCAGGCCTTTGCCGAAATGCCAGCGCCAGACGCGGTTCACAATCACGCGGCTGGTGAGTGGATGTTGTTTTTCGACAAGCGACTTCGCTAGTTCCAGGCGCCCGCTCTGTTGAGGAGTAAACTGCGGTGGCGATAGAGGTGTCAAGACTTTCGGTACGTGACGCGGAACGACGTCGCCGAGTTTTAACGGATTGCCGCGGATATTGATGGCCACATCCGCCACTGCCGCTTCTTTGACTCCCATCGCTGAGGACATCTCGGGAGCGGTCTTCTCGAATGCGGTCAGTTCGTCCTTGAGTTGCTTCAATCTGGTTTTGGTTTCTTCGGGATACCGCGTCTCCAATTTTGCAGCCGGTGTTTCCCCTGCGGGAATGGCCGCTTTCGCTACGCTATCGGCCATTTCAGTCGCTTTTTGAAGTGCCGTTTTCTTCATCGCGAGCTGTTCGTCAAATGCCGCCTTGCGCTTGATTTCCTCAGCCGTATGAATCGGATTCTCGTGCCAGATTGCCACCTTCTTGAACGAATCCATCGTCTGGGTGCTCTTAAAGATCCCCGCCAAACCGTAATAGTCAGCGGTATCAATTGGATCGAACTTGTGGTCATGGCATCGGGCACAGCCGAGCGTTAAACCGAGGAGAGCTCGGCCGACTGTGTCGATTTGTTCGTCGACGATGTCCATCTGCATTTTCGCTTCATCAACTTCGGCCAGGACTTTCGGGCCGATCGCCAGGAAACCCGTCGCGATCAGACGTTCATGCCGCAGTGCTGGATCATCGGTCGGAAGCAAATCGCCCGCCAGTTGCTCGATGAGGAATTGATCGTAGGGTTTGTCTTGATTCAAAGACGCCACGACATAATCTCGATATCGAAAGGCGTTTCCTTGAGCGACATTCTCATCGAGCCCGTTGGAGTCCGCATACCGGGCAATATCCAACCAATGCCGACCCCAACGTTCTCCATAAGCCGGCGAATCCAACAGCCGGTCAACGACTCGCGAGAACGCGTCGGGTGATTCATCCGCGAGAAAAGCAGTGATTTCATCCGGGGTTGGTGGCAAGCCGGTCAGATCGAAGGTGGCCCGGCGGATCAGCGTTCGCCTGTCAGTTTGAGCTGCCGGCGAGAGTTTTTCGCCTTCCAGCTTTGCCAGAATGAAGAAGTCCAATGCCGATTTCGGCCACGCTTTATCGTTGACAGTCGGAATGGGCGGGTCAACAGGAGATTGAAACGACCAGTGTTTCGGATCGCGGTGCCGGATCTTGGGATTTTCCGGAGTGGCGGGGTAGGGGGCTCCCAATTTCACCCACTGTGTGAAATCGGCAATCTGCTTTTCTGTCAGCTTCCCTTTGGGAGGCATCTTCAGATCTTCATCTGTCTGCAGAATGGCTTTGATCAGGAGGCTTTTTTCTGGCTGACCGGGAATCACCGCCGCGCCTGTGTCGCCACCTTTTAGCAAGGCCATGCCAGAATCGAGTCGCAGATTGCCCCACTGCTTTTCCGATCCGTGACATTTTTGGCAATGCTCGACCAAGACTGGCCGAATTGCCGTCTCGAAGAATTTGATTT
>JAQGHT010000467.1 GCA_028291565.1 Planctomycetaceae bacterium
TCACCCGATGACGATACTCCGACAGGGCAAATCGCCGACCTGGAAGTCACGGCAGCCTATGACGATCTCGATCGGGTCCGCGAATTCGCCTCAAATGTGGATGTGGTGACATTCGAATTCGAAAATGTGCCAGCGGCGACGACGAATGCGGCCGCGGAAAAAACCGTGGTCCGGCCGCGGGGCGAAGTGCTGCATGTTTCGCAAAACCGGTTGCGAGAAAAGACATTCTTGCAACAATCTGGATTCCCAGTCGCCCCGTTTCAGACCGTCCGATCGGCCGAAGAATTGTCAGTGGCTCTCAAAAACATTGGTTGCCCGGCAATTCTGAAGACAGCGGGGTGGGGGTATGATGGAAAAGGCCAGGTGAAGATTTCAGATCCCACGCAGGCTGCCGCCGCATGGGAATCGCTGGAGACGGCCGAAGGAGTTCTCGAGGGATTCGTCCAGTTTGAACGGGAAGTTTCAGTCGTCGCAGCCCGCGGAGTCGACGGCAGCTTCGTGCATTATGGAGTGATCGACAATCGCCATCAAAATCACATTTTGGATGTTTCAGTCGCTCCGGCCGAGATCCCGCAAAAGGTGACCGCGCAGGCCGTCGAATTGGCGCGACAGGTTCTCGAAAAACTGGACGTCATTGGCGTCTTGTGCGTGGAATTCTTTTTGACTCACAGCCAGGAGCTGATCATCAACGAATTGGCGCCCCGACCGCATAACTCGGGCCATTTGACGTTTGACGCCTGCATTACAAGCCAGTTCGAGCAGCAATTGCGGGCAATCTGTGGCTTGCCATTAGGGGCGACGGATTACCTGCGCCCGGCCGCCATGGCAAATCTCCTCGGGGATTTGTGGTTTCCGAATTCACCGAATTGGGGTGCGGCTCTGTCGATTCCCGACGTCAAGCTGCACCTCTATGGCAAGATGACGGCTCGGCCAGGCCGCAAGATGGGACATCTGACAGCGATGGGCACGTCGCAACAGGACGCCATAGATAAGGTTCTACGCGCCCGGGCGAGTTTGTCGGCAAGCCGTCAGCAGCTTTGAGAGTTGACAGATCCTGCACAAGCCAGCGGCTTATGCTACGCCACGTCTTCGTCGGGATTGGACAGAGGCAGATGCGGGTCTTGGCGTTTTTCGTCCGGTCGCGGTGTTCGCGTTCCGACTACAGTTTTCTCGCAATAGGGACACGTCAGGGAATAGATGATCTTGCGGCACCGTGGACATTCACGAATGCCCACGACCGGTGGATCAACGGTCAGGCTCTTAAATGTCAAATACCCCATCCCAAAGCTGATCACCACTCCGAACGGCCACGCTTTGGGTCCCCACATCCAGAACAGGGTACAAACCAGCAGCATCCCGCAAAACGAGTTAACGGTGATGACCTTCCACCGTTCGCGAGCGGAAAGTTGCCGTTGCGTGTTGGCGTTGACTTCGTCTCCAAAAAGCTCTTCCAGGAGCTCTCGTTTCTGGCTTTGCAAGACATGAACTTCGTCAGATTCGACCGCCTTAAGCAGCCGCGAGACACTGTCCAGCGTGCGGTAGGTGTCGTCGAAATCGAAATTCCCCCGATGGGCCCAGCGATTGCGAAAGTCCCTAAGTTCTCCGACCAGACTGCGTTCCAGAGGACTGAGTTTTCGGCGAAAAACTGTGTTCCAATGATCCCACATTACGGTCAACAACGCGAGCGCATCCCAATGGATGGCGTTCTGACTGGAGGGAGTTTGATAGCGCTGTTCTCGAAGATTTGACCTGATTTGCTCGGTCCAGGAAGTCTGATAAACAGCGCGAAGTTCTCCTTCAACGAACGGTATCAAGCCGACCGTCAATACTTCTAATGCGCGGGTGACATGTTCTTGATGATCGGAAAGTGGCAAGGAGATATCTCACTGAACGAAAACGATCGAGCGGCGTCGAAGTCAGCATCCCACCGTGTTTTTGAAACATGTTGAGATCGAAACATGTTACTTTAACAAACGATATCAGTGATGAAAAAACGCAACAGTTGCATGATAGTTGATCAAAACATTTTTGTTAAGTGGTGTCGGTACAACCTATACCGGTTATTTTCACATGCCCGATTAGTAGGAATTGTGGTCGAATGGCCGGAAGGAACCGACCGCACAATTGGCCATCGCGCCCCAGCCCGAGGCGTCAGCGAGCACGTCCGAATCGGGCACAACCAGACAATCCGACATCGCACGTTTTCGTCAATGATCAGCCGAACTGGTCAAACCTAAGTCACAACAACGTAATTGCTTGTGATTTATAAAGTGAAAAATCTGGAGCAATGCCGATTGCCGTTCGGCTTGCTCCGAACGCGATCTAATGCGCTGAAGGGTGAGATTGTAACCATGACCGACAAGCCTCACGATCGCAATTCGCAAATCATTGTTTCTTCAAATTTTACGCTTCGTGCTTGGATGACGTGCGGAGGCGGTAAGCGATCAAGTTCCCTAAGGGCTTCAGCGAAATGCCGTTCCCGTACTGATACCCGAAGCCACCGTACTATTGGTGCGGACTTCAGGAGCGGTCGTGACCGTCTGAGACTGTCGGGCGAGATCCGGCGCCACACTGTGATGCAGCGGCGGACGAAAGACGACCATGAGCAACAATGGTAAATACCACAGGACGTAGACGCTGCCTTGCTGGGGATACCAGAGCTGAGTTCCGATAACGATCGCCGCTGAATGCGCCATCAGATGGGCGAGATTCTTTTGTCGCGGCCAAATCGTCAGCGCCGTAACCATGGCCAAAAACGAAACAAACGCCGGAATTCGATACGCTGCCGGAAAAATGCTCCAAAACCCAGTTGGCTCGGTGTCTCGGAATTGTAGTTTCGTCCAATCGACGAATCCAAAATCTGACTGCGTATTGAAACTCGTGGCGCCGGAAAGCAGCCAGATTCCCGCCACGATGGCGAGAGTCATCGCTCCCACCGACAGGATAAAACGAGCCCAACCGCGTTCCGCATAGAACGCCATCCAGACCGGCAACAGAAACACAGGGAAAAACAGACTTCCACAAGCAAGCCCCAGCAGGGCCCCCGCCACCATCACATGTCGGTAAGCAACAAATGCCCAGACGATCAACGCGGACGGTAAAACATGATTGACCCGGCCAACTTCGAACGCCGTACAGGGCAGCAGCAAGTACAAGGTGGCCATGGCGATGCCCAACGGGAAATCACCCATATGGTAAGTGCCCAGACAAACCAATCCCAGCACAACTGCCAAATGTGCTGCAATCGCCATGAACCGCGCGCCGTACAAGGCGGCATCAATAGAACTCTCGGAATTCGATTGAGTGGGCGTCGCAGCCAACGCATAGATCAGCCGCGAGCTTGGGCCCGCTTCGTTTCCACCGGTGACCGCCGACTGAGCCACGCTGCCAGGCTTCTTGTCCAATCCCTGGACCAGTTGTTGAGCGCGTTGGACTTCCAGAACCTCGTTCGCCGGAGGCGGGTCGGTCAGGACCTTGGTTCCCATAAATGCCAATGCTGACACACATAAGAATGTCAGCCCGGACGGATTCATGTTCTGGGGCAGCTTGGGGCGGCGCGTGAAGCTGGCATCAAAAATGGTGCGGGCGAGCAGCCCTAAAGTCACCGCCACCAGGCAAAAAGCGCCCTTGGCGGGAACTTCTTGAGCGAAAAGAAGTGCCGGCGCAATCGCCAGCATCAACGCCAAATCGAAATTGCGCAGCGAAAAGATTCGGCCGAATCGAAAGAAAACGGACAGAATCAACAATAATGATAAATAGAACCAGGTCGGTTCATTGACCTGATATCCATGTAAAATGGCATTCATGACGTTCAATACCGGGGCCACGCCGGGCCATTCCCGCACCGTCTGGAGACGGTCACAACTTCAAGGATACGCAGTTCATGCCTGATGTCCAACAAAATTTACCAATCAGGACAGCGATTTCTCTTCGAATGTGTGCTGTAACGTGGTTTTCACTAGCAACCGACAAGTCTCCGGAATCCTCAGAAATTCGCGCGGGGTGCTGGGTGACAGGAGATCGACAGACATGATACCATTTGTCGTTGCTCGCAATGCGATAAACTGCAACATTCGGAGTGCCAATGACCGACCGCCAGGCTTCTCTCAACGATATTCGGGTCGCTCGATTGTTGCAACTTTTAGGAGTGATTGACCTTTTGGCGCTGCTGGCGGTCGCCATGCCACTCGATTGGATGTCGGTGATCCACTCAAATTGTGGTCTGGGACCGCTTCCGGAAGGACGTATTGTCGGCTATCTGGCCAGGACGACTTCCACGCTGTATGCCCTGCATGGTGCCTTGATTCTTTTCATATCAATCGACATTGATCGGTATCGGCCGTTAATACGTTTTCTCGCCTGCGCCGCCATGGCGCATGGCGCAATTCTGCTGGGAATTGATTTGATGCAGGGAATGCCCTGGTTCTGGACAATTCTGGAAGCACCAATTTTTGCCGCCACTGGAATTGCGGTCTTATGGAATTTGGGGTGGAGTGTGCGGAGTTAAAATTCCCCGGACGTTCTCGGTTGATCTGATTGCTAGAATGCGATACATCGCCTGTTACCCAACAGAAATGCTACGAACGATTTCGGAGCGATTTCCGGGTCCCTGGATTCACAGGAATTCGGGCATTGGAGTTCCCCAGATCTGAATTCGGGAAATTTATCGCGTGCTAACTTAGGGTGTTCCGGTCGTATTACTGGCTTGATCGTGGAATTCACTGTTCCTCGCGAAACACTCAAAATTAAGCCGCTTCAGAGACAGTCGTTAGAAGGAAAACATCTTGGAATTGCCACGTAATCCCACTCGCTCAGTCCGCATCGGCAAGATCCACGTTGGGCACGATTGGCCCATTGCAGTCCAAAGTATGACGGCCACACACACTCAGGACATCGTCGCGACAGTGGGGCAGGTGCGTGATTTGGAGCAGGCCGGGGCCGATGTTGTACGGATTGCGGTCGATAGTCTGAAAGACGCTGAAGCTCTCGCTGAAATCCGCAAACAGACGTCCGCCAACTTGTCTGTCGATCTCCAGGAAAACTATCGCCTGGTCACCCAGGTCGCCCCCAGCGTCGACAAGGTGCGTTACAATCCAGGCCATCTGTATCATCACGAGCGAGAAAAGCCGTGGCAGGATAAAGTAAAATTCATCGCCGATGTTTGTGCAGCAAATGATTGCGCGATTCGAATTGGGGTGAATTGCGGTAGCGTGGATCCGGCCAAGGCCGAGAAATACGGCGACAAAGACTCAATCACTCCGATGCTGGAGAGTGCCTGGGAACACTGCGAACTGCTCGATTCCCTGGGTTTTACCCGGTATGTCGTGTCCCTGAAGGATTCCGATCCGCAGAAAGTGATCGAAGTTAACCAACGTTTCGCCGAACATCGACCTGATGTTCCTCTCCATCTGGGAGTCACCGAGGCTGGCTTACCGCCAGACGGAATTATCAAAACTCGAATCGCATTCGAGCAATTGATCAGCAAAGGGGTAGGGGACACCATTCGAGTTTCGTTGACGGTCCCGAATCCGCGGAAATCGGAAGAAATTGACGCAGGCCGACGAATTCTGAGTGATATCGCGGCAGGCCGTGTCCGAAGCTTTGTCGATTTTGGTTTGGACACTTTGAATATCATCAGTTGCCCGAGTTGCTCGCGGGTCGAAAACCAAGCCTTCATTGAACTGGCACAACAAGTCAAGGAAATGACCGCATATGCCCGGGATCATGCGTTGACAATCGCCGTCATGGGTTGTCGCGTCAACGGGCCAGGTGAAACGGATGACGCGGATCTCGGACTTTGGTGTGGTCCGAATTTCGTCAATCTGAAGAAGGGCAGTCTGGAGCTTGGTGCCTTCCCGTATGATCAAATTCTCGGTCGGCTGCAACAAGAGCTCGACGCATTGATCGCCGCTGGAGTCGGCAGTCCCGTCCATTAGCCCTTGAACGAGACAAAATCACTTATACCGCGCACGATTAAGAATGAGACGTTTGATCGCGGGAGTAAATATTTAAAAAGTCTCATTCGTGGCCGGGAACAGGATAAAATTCCGATTCGAGACAGCGTCAAGCCTTGTCATGCCGCTACGAGTTCACGAAACTCAGG
>JAQGHT010000468.1 GCA_028291565.1 Planctomycetaceae bacterium
GTCCTCACGGATCGGTTCTACGTTGACCACAAACCCCTATTTGGGAAATGGTATCCCTTTCTGAATGATGCGTAAGTTCATCGCCGGGTAAGTGTCGGCCGTTCCAGATTTCCAATGCGGACCAATCCCGACCTCAATATCCGGCGCAATCGCTTTTAACTATGAGGTGAGAAGGTCCTTTTTCTTCTCTCCGGCAGGCTCTTCAACGACAGTCGATATGCGACAATCTCCCAGAACATTTGGCTGCACTTGATTTTGTTGCGAGAATTCAGGAATGGTCAACATTTTCAGCACCTTGCGAGATTGTCCTAACGATGAGGAGATTACATAATCTGCTCATCTGTGCCGCTGTTACTCTCTGATCTAGAGCCGATTCGCCTTGCGGTTTCCGGACTAGTGAGAGAGCAACTTAAGCGTTTCGCTGCCACTTGAACTCTGGACAGCATGATACTGCTCCCAATACAAGCCCAAAACGCGGATTTTAAGGAGTGCCAATGTTCATTCGTGCTGCTCGCAACGTCTTGATCTCGACGATCATTGTGTCGCTGCAAATGGGAATTGTTCTGGCCGCCGAACCGCGGCCGGCAGAACCTGCGGATCCTGACTTCGCAGTTCAAGGTGAGTATCAGGGCGAGCTCGTGAAGCTGGCAGCCAGAAAAAAAATCGGCGTACAGGTGGTGGCCCTTGGCAAGGGGAAATTTCGAGCCGTGACGTTCTTCGGCGGGTTGCCCGGTGACGGTTGGGATAAGAGTGAGACTTTGACAAGCAACGGTGAAACGGACAAGAACAATGCGACCTTTGCAAATGGTGATTTGCACATCCGTATCGAAAACGGCACAATGATAATCGAGACCGAAAAGGGCATGGCTGGTCAACTGAAAAAGGTCGTCCGCCGCAGCCCGACGCTCGAAGCCAAAGCACCGCAAGGAGCCGTCGTGCTGTTCGACGGTAAGAATGCAGACCAGTTTGAAGCCGGCCGAATTACAGAAGACGGACTGCTGCGCCCGGGCGCGACCAGTAAACAGAAATTCCAGAGCGGCACCTTGCATGTCGAATTTCAGATTCCTTATGCTCCGTTGATTCCCAGCCGGGGAAACAGCGGCGTCTATCTGCAGAGCCGTTACGAAGTGCAGATACTCGATTCATTCGGCTTCAAGCCCCACAATCACGAGTGCGGTGGGATTCCCTCGGTACGAGAAGCCGACCTGATCATGAGCTTTCCTCCACAGTCCTGGCAAACGTACGATGTGGAATTCACTGCGGCCAAGTTTCAAGATGGCAAAAAAACCAAGCCGGCGCGGATGACAATTCGGCAGAACGGCGTGCTCATTCACGACGATGTGGAAGTGCCGCACACCACCACATCAGCGCCATTGATGGAAGGCCCCGAGTCCGCGCCGCTCAATTTCCAGGAACACGGCAGCGAGGTTCGATTCCGCAATATCTGGTTTCTGCCGCATTAGTAGCCCGGCCGGACGAATTGTGAGATTGGAATTCATAGACTCGGAATTCAATTGAAGTTGAAGAGCTCACGCGGCAGGTTCATTTCACTCGAAAATCTTCGACCTTCCAGCTCCGCACCGCAGGATACGTGGAGTAGAGCACCAGGCGTCCTGAACTGTCTTCGACTTCGGTGAGGGAACGAGTTGCCACATTGGAAATGACGTCGAATGACTTGCCGTCCGCGGACCAATGAATGTCACCGTAACTAGACTCCGAATCATGCGCCAGCGTCGCTCCAGTCTCAAGTTCGAATAACACTGTCTTGGCCGTAAACGGAAGCAGCGTGAAAGCAAGTAGTTTGCTGTCGGGCGAGAATCGAAGAGTACTGGACGACGTCGTCGACATTCGTGGTAACTTATGTTTCAAGTCCCCTGTCATTGTGTCCCAAATCAGAACCTCACCGACTCCATCAAATGCCGCAAGGCATTTTCCATCGGGTGAGAATGTCAGTGCATAGGCGAAATCTTGTATGTGCGGCCGGTATTCCCTCCGCACCTCGCCAGTCAGTAAGTTTCGCTCAACGAGCTTCTGGCCCGATTTCCCCGCAGAATACTGCGACACAACCCGCAGACCATCAGCGGAAATGGCCAATGGCAAATCAGCCGGACTTCCAGCGGGAAATTCGGACACAAGCTTGGCAGATGGAAACTCGACGATTTGAAACGTTGGGGCCGTAGCAAAATCCAGTTTGCGAAGCGGATGGGTCGACGGCGTCAGGACGACATTCGAGACCATCAAGGCCAATCGTTTGCCGTCCGGAGCAAATTGCAGATTCAGAATTCGCGGCAATTGTCCGCCCGTATGGTCCAGATAAAGTTGTCCGCCCAAGTCGATCTGAGACTGGTCACCTGTTGTCAGATCGAGGATTTTGCCGTCGGCCCAAACGACTTGTTTTCCGTCCGGAGAGACTGCAAACACATCATGAACCCAAAGCCGAGTTTCTTTCATCACGCGACTGAGTGGGGATTTGGACCAATCCCACACGTGCAACGTATCGCCCCCCTGCAAATAGGGAACTCGAGCCCCCAGCTTGATCGGATTCTGTTTTCCCATCCCCACAATGACCGGAGCATCGGCCGCAATGGCAAATCGGATATTTTCTCTGTAGATTCCCATCGCACTTCCTGCGAAGCCTGCATTAAGTCCTTTAACCCCACTCTCTCCATCTTTCAGAGTCAACTCCGCCTGTGCGACGACAGGTCCCGCGTCGCGAATTTTGTCGGACACAATTGAACTGGCCACGACTGGCAATTGCTCCAGTCCATCCGATTGCAAATCACGGTCGACCGCCATCGGTTGGCTGTCAATCCGTCGTAGTAGAAAGACACCACAGAAAATCACCAGCAAAACTGTTGCTGACACCCACCGAATAATGTTGCGATGACGGCCACAAGAAAGCGGTGAATTGGTAGGATGCAAAATGGCTTTAGTGGCCTTATGCTCCGATCGCATTCGGTCGCAAGCCATTGATGCAAGCTGCGCGTGAAGCTCAACCTGCCACAAATAATCGTCGAGGGCTTCCGGATCAGAACGCAAGGCCAGGTGCAATTCGGCGATTAGATCGTCGGAAGAAACGCCATGACACGTTGCCGCAACCGCGTCATCAAATTCGGCTGAGGGAAATTTCATGTGGTGGATTCTCCGGACTGAGCAGCCTGTTCGATGCACTGACGAAGCATCGATCGGATTCTTTGAAGGAGTTTGTAGACGGCATCGACAGACCGCCGCGATTCCGTCGAAATCAAATTGATATCCTGTCTGCGAAAGTAGTACGCTTCGACAATCTCTCGCTGCCCATCTGTGAGTTTCCCCAGACAGACATCCAAATACCGTAGCCGGGTTTCCAGCTGCGGGCGCTGGTCGTCGCGCCGATTAACGAGTTGCTCAGCCAACCCACCTTGCAGCAGAGACTGCCACCGATGCCGACGCTCCATCCATTGCTTGATAATGTTGATCGCAAAGCGACACGCCCATGGCGTAAAGGGTTGCAACTTGTCGTATTGATCAAACTTGCTCCACAAGATGACGGCCGTCTGCTGTACAATTTCCTCGGCGTCAGCGATGTTCGGAACCAATGCCGCGACGTACCGAAACAGTTCCCGTTCAGAGGTCAAAAACAGGCGTAAGAAATCGGCCTGCGAATCGTCATTCGGTGGTAGCGTTACGGGATCTAATTTCATAATGCCTCAGCAGAACTTCCGCGATCCACTGGAATTTGGACATACATTTTCGAAAATCGAGATCCCGTGATTAAAGAA
>JAQGHT010000194.1 GCA_028291565.1 Planctomycetaceae bacterium
AAAGTCGTTGATCGTCCGGTCCGCATACCGGACTGCGGACTTCAAGACTGCGTCCAAAGCCGATCCGGCAGCCCATTTTCCGAGTTCGACGCGATTGTCCATTGAGTCAATCCGTGCGCCGCGAAGATGCGACCAGGCAACGACCCGACCGATGATTCCGAGGGCCTCTTTCAATTGTTCCAGCTTCCGCCGAAAGCGGTCAATTTGGCAGCGGTCTTCGTCGGGAATCATTTCACGGATCCGATAGAATTTCTTCCGAATCGGTAAACTGTCCAATCCCGCCGCAGAATCTCCCTGCAAGTGCTTTTGAGCTTGCACCGTTCTTTGAGCTTCATTGCCTGAAAAGTCGGGTTGTTCAGCGCTGCTACAATCCAATAAAGAAGAACGAGTGGCTTGCTTGATATCAAGCAACCGATCGCCGCTGCCTGAACCGTCGTCTGCCACGAGAACGAGGTAGCGCTTGACCCCTAGACTGCCGATGCCGGCAATTCGTCCGGTGACGTCGAGACCTCGAAAAGCGTCCGGAGTCGACGACGTCTGCGCATAGTCTTGTAAAGCATGAAGTACGTTCTCGACCACAGATTCCTTCAGCTCGGGTCTCCTGAGATCATCCCGCCGGATGGCCCGATTGCCAGTTCTAGAACGTTTTGTATAAGTATCCAGCAATTTTGTTTGCGTTTCCAGCCGTGTTGAACCGAGTGCTCCGCTGATCAAATCGGTGCCGCCGCCCGCTTTGATTTCGCCGATCGTATCGTTTTTCAGGCTGTGTAACGTGGCCTTGCGGTAATGATCGAGGAAGGTCAGCACGAGATTCGCGGATGCAATTGGCGATAGCTGCCAATCCTCCGCAGCCAGCAGGATACTCGAGGCACAGCGAACGACGTCCAGGCCGCAGGGTGCCACGAGAGCTTCGTCGAAATCATTGACGTCAAATCGCCAATCACCCGTCGTTGTCCGATAAGCGCCAAAGTTTTCGACGTGTAAGTCGCCGCAAATCAAGCCGTCTGGCCCCACGTCGGGAGGAGCCAGTTTGGCCCAGGCTTCGCCGAACAGATGGTCGGTTCCGCGAAAAAACGCGAATGGGCTGGCATTCATGCGAGACAGTTTCAGTTTGATCAGGGACTTGTCCCGATCAGCGTTGAACTGCAGTATCTTTTCGAAGATGGACATCTTCTCGCCTCTCAATCAAACCTGATGATCTGGAGTCGTTAGACTTCGAAAGTTTCGGGTAACAAATGCGTCATCGATCCCGACGCTTGCATTGTACCCGGTAGTCAGGTCGTGTCACTGACCAGCGAACCAGTCGCGGAAGTAGTTCAATGTCGCTACGGACGCCGAGCTATACCAAGTCGAAGATCAGATTTCGAAACATTTGGTCAATGTGGCGTTTGAAAAGCAGGCCCTGGAATTCATGCGGAAAATTCGCGACTCGGCGAAAATCAGCACCATTTTTGATTCTGAGCCGGCCACTCGTGCAAGTGTCGAAAAAAGAAACGTGCAACCAACTGTGGTTTCCAGTCCCGTGGCATCCGCGTCAATCGGATCAGTCACGCAACCATTGGAGAATCAAAGCGTGTTCCAGATGCAGAACAGACGCCATCGACGGTCAACTTCAGGAGCGGGAGAGATCCGGATGATTCAATCGCCAAACCATCACGCGAGACTCCACAGCGCCACGCTCGTGCGCCGCCAAATCAGAAGATAACGTGGACGATTAGAAATGGCTTCAATGTCACGTCGCGTTGTGTCTTAAAATACGGCAAGCCCGAATCGCAAGTGCATGCGTCCGAGCTTGCCGCGATCGGTCACAGTGACGCCAAGTGCAATACGCACCAGCTCGAATTGCCAGTAGGACACCCGAACATCATCAGACGTCGGCGCACTTGCTGGCGCTTCGAGCATGTATCGATACGTCGATCATCCGGAATTAGTAACAGTAGCGGCCGCCACCGCCGTAATATCCGCCACCGTACCCGCCAGGATAGTAGCCTCCGCCGTATCCACCATAGCCGGCCCCATATCCGAAGCCGCGGTTGTATCCACCATAAACGCCGTATCCACCGCCATAGCCTCCATAGCTGGGGGCGAATCCACCATACCCTCCGTAAGTTCGATAGCCGTATCCGCCACCATATCCATTACCATGGTAATGACCGTGATAGTGGCCATGACCGTGGTGATGCTGGGCTTGTACTGTTTGGGACGTCAGGAACGTGGCCCCGAACACGAACAAGCCAACCCAAATCCCCCGCTTCAATCCCCCTGACATGATATGTCTCCCTAAGACCCCGCTGGCGCGATGTTCCTATTGTGGATCGTTTCACCCCTGACAAAGCAGGAATTCGCTGAAGCTTCCGAAGAACTAATCAAATACAGGGTCAAAGTCGAAAATCTGAGTGCTGGAGCGGCCGATGTCTAGAACAGCCAAGGCGCCGTCAGTAAGTCCAAACTCTTCCATGATCTGCTCGGCGCGCGCTTCACTCTTTCATTTCTCGGCCAACAGCTTTTCAATTTGCTCGCGCAGATATTTCTCACCGTCGTTTCCCTGCCATTTCAACTCGCCCGGCCAGAAATAGCGGACATAGCCTCGTTGGTCGATGATATACACAGATGGCCACATCGAATTGCCCCACGCGTTCCAGTTCTCGCTCTTGGTGTCGATCAGCACAGGAAAGGCAAACTTGGCGGCAGCGGCTTTTTGCCGAACGTTGGCAGAATTCCTTTCACTCTCGGTTTCCGGTGTGTGGATGCCGATCAGCAACACGTCTTTACCCCGATATCGCTCATCCCATTCGAGATACGATGGATAATTGTGGATGCAGTTGATGCAACCGCAGGCATAAAAATGGAGCACCACGACTTTTCCACGCGATTTCGCCAGCGTCAGGGGGACCGAGTTGATCCAATCTCCGGAATCAAGCAATTCAGGAGCCTTAAACGACGGCCGGCCGAGCTTCGCGAGATCAAATGGCTTTCCCAGCAATTCGTTCCAAGTCGTTCGTTGTTCCGGCTTCAGCAATTTTGTGAGCTGTCGTTGTTCGTCGGCCTTCAGTTCCCGGTACTTTTTTTCCAACGGCTCCCGGGGCTTCCCAGTACTGGCTTCCTGTTCCACAGCCGTGACCGCCGCCTGAGTCTCGGTGACAATTTCTTTGACCCGTTTCCGTTGGGTTTCGGAGTACTGCATTTGAGTCGCGACGTCTTCTCTCAACAGCGCCGCTGTTCCCGTCCGCCACAACAGGATCTCTGTCAACCGATGATTCTGGGACGATTTGAGAATCGTTTTCAGCTTTTCCCGAGCATCGAGTACGACCGCAGCCATTTCCGCTTGAGCCACTTTCACAGATTGATTTCGGCAGCGAAAAAATCGCAAATCCAGCTCATCGAGTAGCTTCTGATATGACGGACGCTGGTCTGAATCGAGTTTCAGTTCGTCAATCACATCGGGTTCGTGCAGCAGAATCCAATAGGGATCGACTCCCGCGTAAGGATCAACTGCCTGGGCGGTAGCGACCCAGCAAAGAGTGACCGCTGTTGCCGCCAGGAAAATCGTCGACCGCATGTCATACCTCGATCCGTAAGTGGGTGAACGAGAAATTGCGAGGTCGCGCTCGCCGCATTTCGTCATCCTATTCGTACTCAAACATGTCATTAAGACCCAGAGACTTGATGACGAGTATGAATAGGATGATAGGTAGTTGGAATTCGCCTTCGCAAGCTCTTCGTCGCACTTATTTAGGCTCGGCGGCTCAATAACCATCGTGGCCGACGCTGCTGGCAGCAGCCTCCACCGATCGTTAGACCTGGATCTTATCGGTACGACGTTTGCAGCATAGTCCTTGCTGTCGGCCTACATCCATGACATCCGCTTGAGCACTTTAGCCGCATCTGATCATGTTGGTACTGGTTAATGAATTGCGATTCGTTGGTTGAACGAATCGGACACTCTTCGCCAATTCTCAGCCCCTATTCGTATCGTGTGGGTCGTCGAGATGGGGGGTATTCCCTAATGTCGTGAGAGTTGGAGTCCAGGGCTTTACAGATCAACTCAAGGTGAGACGTCACGGCTAAGGGGTTTCTTGTCGTCGAAGAAGGAGATCTGCAATGTTCCGGCATCCAGAGATTCGGGCATTTTCAGTCGGTTTCGTGGCTTGTCTTCTGCCAGTGGGATTCGCCGGAGCGCAGAATGGCAACCAACAAGCAGAGACGCCACGAATCAATGCTGTCAATTCCGCTCAGGTCCAGCCGGGCAGATATTCGGGAGGGCCCGATGAAAGGCCCTGGTTCAGTCATCCCGAAATTCGCAGGGAACTGAATCTCAAAAACGAGGAATACCGCGACCTCTATCAAAACTATAATCAGTCCTGGGCCGCCTACAATCAGGGTTTGTCGAACCTTGAAAAAGACCAGCTGGACATTGACCGTGCACAATTGCAGCAGTCCTTGTACGGATCATTTAGCGATTCCCTGTCTCAGGCCGCCGATAACGCCATCCAGGACCCATCAATTCGAAAACGCTTTGATCAGCTTCACTTGCAGTATCGTGGATACAGTGCCTTCGGCGATCCGGCGGTGCAACAGAGGCTGAACCTGACGGAAAAACAGCGGACGCAATTCGATACTTATCATCGCGAATGGGATCAGAACTTGATTACGCTGGGAAAGTCATTTTCGTCCAATCGAGCTGGTACATTGGGACGCTTCAATCGGGCACAACAAGATGCTCGCGAACGAATTAATTTGACGCTGACTCCCGAGCAACGCGCAACCTGGATCAAAATGATCGGGCAGCAGTATTCGTTTCCTGCTGATGCCTATCTACCGACTCGCATGGCACCGGGCTGAGATCTTGGTTTACAATTTGTTTAGGCAACGCATAATTTCTGAATGCTTGCGTCCGATCTCCAGGGCCGTCTTCCCGGTCTTGTTCCGCGCATGACGTTCGGCGCCATGTTCCAATAGCCACCGCAGTGGTTCTAATTTGCCCTGCCGGGCGAAGTACATCAAGATCGTGGCCTGGTTTTCGTCACGCGCATTGACATCGGCTCCGTTCGCGACCAGAAGTTCCATGACTGGAATCGGGTCGGCCTTCGACCGGTCTTCGACAAATGCAACAGTGGAGTCACTCCACATTCGTCCAGAGCATTGGCTTGGGCGCCGCGTTTAAGGAGTAATTCGATCAGTGGCAGCTTGCCTCCGCGAACGGCATAGTGGAGTGCGGTGAGTCCAAACCGTCCGCGATCATCGAGGCTGGCCCCATAGTCGAGCAAAACGGTGACGCGGTGGAGTTCGTTCGTGCTGACATCCGGCCGGCAAGCCCGCGGGAGCATCCAGTCCGGCACTTTTTTTCCGTTTGCAATCAGCAGGTCGGCGGTGGGGCGTTTGGCGTCGTCGAGACGGCCGAGATACATCGAACGCTCGACGTCCGCGCCGTGTTCAATCAACAGTTTTACTAAATCGACGCGGTTCATGACGACTGCAAGTGTCAACAGCTTACCGCTGTGCCGACGCACTTCGGCACCACGTTCGAGGAGCAGCTTTACCGAGTCGATGTTGCCACCACAAACCGCGTGACAAAGCAGCGAGGCTTCCTGAAAATCGTCGGCGGGATCGATGGCATTGACAAGTTCTGGATTGCGATCAATGCGTCCTCGCAGGGCGTCCAAGTCTCCCAGCCATGCCGCCGTGAATACGTCGTCAAGCGCGCCGTGTTCCACGAGCGACGCGACGAGTTTCGGATGCCATTTCTTCGCGATCGCCAGCGGGGTGACCGCCACGCCGGTTCCCAGCAGAACATCATCGCAGGCCATTGTCGTACGCATTGGTTCGCATGCAGGTGTATTACAATCCGCGCCGGCTTTCAGTGTCATCTCGAGGATTGTCGAGCGATTGCGGAATGTCGCGACCCAGACCAAAGTCCGGTTGTGCATTCCGCGGCGGCTGGTGACAGTTGGGTCTTCCTCCAGGGCCTGGCGGAGGTTGTCCGTGCGCCCCTTGGCGGCGGCGTCCAACAGCGCTTCAAACCGCACCTGTGCCGGATCGAAGACGCCGTCGCAACTCTTGCGAAGTTGTTGGGTTTCGGTTTCGGGGCTGTGAATCATGGCTTTCGCGATTCGTGTCAGCGGAGACAGGATTGGCTCTGCGTCGAGACCGCGGGCAATGAGCGATTCTCGCATACAGCGCAGCCATGCCGCAGCCGTCTTAGGACTGATATAACGGTGCTGGTGGCGTCGCACGAGTCCGCCGTCGAGATCATCCACATAGTCATGAATACCGCCGAACCAATGCAGGAAGAAGTGCGTCGCATTGCCACTGTTGAAGTGTGAAAATGCCGTACGCAACAGTTCGTCTTCCTCAATCCGCCGATAGAGGTCCTTGATCAGCGCCGCTACCCCCTCGCTGCCGCCCACTGTCTTCCAGAGTTCATCACTGGGATATTCGACCAGCAGTTTTCCGCGATGACGCAATTCTTTGGAAATTGAGTCGTGGATCTGACTACTCAGCGGGCGCAGCTTGACAGCAGGCAGAGACTGCTGGGAGTGAGACATGACAAGCTCCTTTCGCGATTGCCGGGTGTCCACACATCAGGCCGAAAGAAGTTCTTGTGTCACAGAAAGTTGACCGCCGGCCGTTTCATTGGTCGCAAGTAGTGTGCAAAACGCTTTACAGGATTTTACAGCAGTTCGACGACTCGTTCAACGTTCGGAGCACGCCGAGCTTGCCGTTCGCTTCTGCTCAGAATTCCATCGGCCGTTTAACGATCGTTCGGCGTTCTGCTACCGTCGGTAGCGAGGGTGACGGGAGTATGGACGGTGATTTCACGAGAGTCGGAGTGGTTCATTTCCCAATCGGCGTCGTCGAATTCGAAACAGAACTCGCGCCGGACATAGAGGCCTGACGCTACTGTACCTCGACGACACGAACGTCGGTGATGCTGGCCTGGAACATCTGAAGGGGTCGGACGCCCGACTTGGGGCTTTCGCCACGGTTGGCCCCACGCGCCACGTTGGAAATCCTGGCGACGCTTGATCGCTAATAGTCGCCGATGACTTGGCCATCGTTCACACTTGCCAAGTTCTGGTAAGTCAAAGCGACGCCCACTGTTTGTGCGGAAGCGATATTTTCGCTGATGAATCGCACTGCACCGTCGCCCATCAGGAAGTGTCCGCCGCCCACGTGCGAGCTGCTGAAACCGGAGTAGGGGATATAAGTTGTAGGCGTCGGAGCAGTCGCCGTTTTGATATTGAGGGTATCGCCTGGTGAGCAGTCGCCGACGTGCATGGCAAAAGGCGGGGCTGCTGTTTCATCCGGGACCCCGGCCCAAATGACGTCTCCACCGTAATACTGTCCGCCAGCCAGTCCGGCAGACCGCTTCTCGCCAACGAGAAATGTATTGCTCAGGCCATCAGTAAAGTCGCGGAAATTCCGCTTGCTGTTCTGTGAGAATGCGCCGTTACCGGCTCCGTTGCTCGTTGTAGGAATCGAACCATTCACCACCGAACCGACGACCCCTGCGTAGTTCGAACGTCCGAATTGGGTGGTTGTACCACTAACCGAATAACCGTTTGAGAGGGGCGAAGTGACCAGCGTTGAGCCTGAATCCGAGGGGCAGCGAAAGACGGCCAGATTTGTCTGCAGTGGATTCGGCATTGGAAAAGAAGTCATCATGGCACTGAAACCAGTTGCTGCGCCACCCAGAGGACTAGTTCCTGTAAACGAACTGAACGAATTGTAGAGCGGCGCCTGATCGATATTGGGGAGAATCATGCTCCCCCATCCCCAGCGGCCTCCCTTATTCGCCCCCGATGGGTCACCCGCCCACCCAAACGGCAAGGTATTGGCAGTCTCGTGATAATTGTGCAGGGCGATCCCAATCTGTTTCAGACTGCTTTTGCATTGGGTACGGCGCGCGGCCTCGCGCGCTTGCTGAACTGCGGGGAGCAGCAGCGCAATGAGCACAGCAATGATTGCGATGACGACGAGAAGTTCAATGAGGGTAAAGCCGCGCGGTCGATTTGTGATGGGGCGCATTGGGCAGACATCCTGGAATTTGGTTTGAAGAGCGCAAAATGGCTCGATTGGCGGTCACTTGGACTTATCAGAGGGTGGCGTTTCTCCTGAAACGCCATGCATACGCAGAAGTCGGAAGGCCCCATTTGCGTGGAGATGACTATTGAGCCACAATCTCAATTTTGCGCGAGAAAGCCCCCATTGTCCACACCTACAAATCAACTTTCATTAATTTAATGAGTTGAATCAGAGCGAGCGAACCAGGGCGACGCGCAGATCCATGACATTGGTGTGCGTGGGGCCGGTTTTGATCAGGCCGCCACAACGTTTGAAGAAGGGATATGCGTCGCAATTTCCGAGTGCTGCGTTGGGATCGAGATTTTCTTGTCGCACTGTTTGGATGATGCCGGCGTCAACGAATGCTCCGGCGGCGTCGGTTGGACCGTCCTCCCCGTCTGTGCCCCCCGAGAGAATTCCAACGCGTTCAAAATTCGTCAAATTATCCGCCCACGCTGAGGCGAGTGCGGCCAACACCAATTGTTGATTGCGGCCCCCCTTCCGTGGTACTTTCGCAGCGGGCAGCTTGACGATGGGCTCACCGCCGCTCAGGATGCATTGTGGTGGTTGCGACAAACGGGCCGGATCCTGAATGAACGCCAGGCAACGCTGGTACAAATCCTCACCCAGAGAATTTGCTTCGCCTTGGTTCTCGGATCCGAGCGACTGAACGGCATATCCCAACTCGCGGGCCTTGTCAGCAGCGGCGGAGAGAGCGCAGGAGTTGTTGCCGATGATCAGATTGCGAATCGTACCCGGAATTGGAGCCGGTGGTTGCCAGTTTTGAGCGGCTTTTTCTAATACGTCAAAAACGGATTGTGGTACGGCAGGTGGCCGGGCCGAGTACCTATCCAGTATCTCCAGGGCCGCCTGTGGCGACGTTGAATCGAGAACAGTCGGCCCCGATGCGATGATGTCGAGTGGATCGCCAACCACATCCGAAATGATCAAGGTTGTCATGCGTCCGGTAGGGCATGCCCGGGCCAATCCCCCACCTTTGATTCGCGACAGACGCTTGCGAACGGCGTTCAACTCCTGGATCGTGGCCCCCGCCGACATGAGAAAGCGGGTGACTAATTGCTTGTCCGAGAGTGAAATCCCGTCAACAGGTGCCGGCAACAGCGCGCTGCCGCCACCGCTTAACAAAACGAGACATAGATCACGCGGTTGAAGTGAACCGACCGAAGTGAGGATAGTCTCTGTTCCAGAGACGCCGCTCGCCGTGGGTTCGTTCAGTCCTGCGGGACGGCCAGGATGTAGCGTGATTCGCTGCAGTGGGCGGACACAATCAGCGGGGACATTGACCAATCCCGTGACGCGGGCCTTGACTAATTCAGGTCCGAGGATGGCTTCCAACTCGGACGCCATGCCAGCGCCCGCTTTTCCCGCCCCAACGACGACAATTCGGTCAATGTCCGAAAGCAACCAGTCTTGTCCGCACACAGTTAATCGATGACCATCACATTGCACCGCTTGGCGCATCAGTCGGTCGGAATGAACCGCATCAACGCCCGCCCGCCAGATTGACAGCAAATCGTCACGTAGAGCCGTTTGTGACATATCAAAACCGGTCGGAATAGGTCAGCCGTTGGATCGAACACCCGGCCGCTGATTAAATCAGCCGGAACGCGTTGGCGTTTGATTCTCGTTCAATTTCGCCCGCGTGTCGAGGAATCATTGGCTAGAGCCATGCGGCTGATGAACTCGGACGTCATGCGCTCTTTTTTAACCTGCGATAGGCCAATACGACGTCATACAAATCAGCGGGAATTTGGATCGGATCATCGGCGAAATCTTCCAGCCAGGCCTTTCGGCCATTCACCGCCTCCGCCAGAATCCCCGCGATCTCTCGTAATGGGACACTGATCGCCGGAGTCTCGGTGGTTTCCGCAACGTCCTCACCCAAATAAGCTTTCAGCCGATGTTGCATCAAGTTTCATCTCCGAGTTGACTCATTGAGACGCTGCGATTGACTGTGCCAGCGATCGTGACTTTCCGATTGTGAGTGTTCGGTCTTCCCGGGGCGTACTCGACCAATCCCCTTTGCAATGCAACACAAAGGAGAATCACGCTGAGTTCACAATACGTACGTTTCCGCTCTCGAACGACCAGAGTTGTCGCGATTCAAAGAGCGAAATGGTAAACTGTGTAAACGAAACGTTCGGTCAGGCAGGTGAGTTCAACGCCACGACGGCATCAAAATGAAGAATGCGAACACGAAACCGAATGCAATTCGATTCGGGACAGTTCGGGAATTCAATCAATTCGTACCGGTTGACGCGTCCGGCGAGTCATCTCGCGAACGTTTTGAAGAACTCAATGTGGGTAGGAAGGGCGGAACACGCCCTTGACGTTATCGGCAATGCGGACTGTGCGTCTTAATGAAATCTTGCGGAGAGTGCGGAAGTTGCTTATCGTGCGGTCTGTGCCGACAACTGCCACACACGAACCGGCAAGAACTGCCGGTCGAGTGATCGACGAATACTGATGAGTTGAAGACCTGCTTTGAAATGAGTGACGTAATGGAGACGCCAATCCCAGTGGATTTTGAACGGATTGCGAAAGAGTTGGGACTGAAACCGGCTCAAGTGGAAAACGCTGTCGTATTGCTCGACGAAGGCAACACAATTCCGTTTATTACGCGGTACCGTAAGGAACGGACCGGGCATCTCGATGAAGAGCAATTGCGCTCGGTGCAGCAACTCGTAACGTCCTTACGGCAGTTGAAAGAGCGTGCCCTGACAATCCTGCGCCTGATCGAGAGCCAGGGGAAACTCACACCCGAGCTCCGGGCTGAAATTGAATCGACGGATTCGACTAAGCGGCTGGAAGATCTCTATCTTCCCTATCGTCCCAAAAAGAGGTCTCGAGCCAGCACGGCTCGTGAACGGGGACTGGAGCCTCTGGCAGATCGCGTCTGGCTGGCTGATCCGACTTTAAGTGATCTGGATTCTGCCGCTGCCGCTCTGATCAACGAAGAAAAAGGGATTCCGACATCAGCAGACGTGTTGCAGGGTGTCGCTGACTTGATTGCAGAACGGATCGGCGATGATGCGGAATTGCGCGCGGCCTGTCGCAAGCTGAGTTGGCAGACCGGCAAGCTAGTCGTTACGGCAGCAGAAACTGAAGGGGAAAAAGCCCAGCCCTATCGCGACTATTTCAATTACAATGAACCGATTAACCGCATGCCGCCGCATCGTATTCTCGCCTT
>JAQGHT010000195.1 GCA_028291565.1 Planctomycetaceae bacterium
GAGGCTTCAATACATCAGCGGACCGAGTCGCCCCAAAATGCTGTTTACCCATTTCGAAAGTGGCGTTCACGGAAACACAACCCCTTTGCAGGGTGTGACTTACTGTGGCGCGGCCCCAATGCTGGCATCTGGAATCGGCAACGCTGAGGTCATTGCCCCAAAGGTGGGCTGAGTTTCGTCATAACTTGACCGATCGCGATCGCTTCAAACGGCCTGTCGCAACGTACTTCACCCGATTAATCTGTACATTTTTCTCGGGGCGATCACTTCACCCGCGCGCACGGTTACGATACAACACACGTGCTTGGCTCGAGGTTGGTTTGTTCAATCAACGTTGCATTGAAGTCAACTGGAGCTGCGGCACTTAACGAGTAAAAGGTGGGTTGTGAAGATCACGACAGGCAAGGTAGTTTCGATCGAATTCAAGATCGCGGACGCCAACGGAACCATTCTGGATCAAAGCGAGCAAGATAACGAATGGACGTTCTTGACTGGCAGCGGTGAGATTCCCCCCGGCTTGGAACTCGCGCTGGAAGGCAAAGCCGCCGGCGAGCAGTTCAAGGTCACTCTCACGCCCGAGAACGGATATGGTCCGCGCGATGAGAGTCTCGTGACCACGATCTCCAAGAGTGACTTGGGAGACGAAGATACGACGCTCGCGGTTGGCGATCAATTGGAAGCCGAAACCGACGATGGCTGGGAGATTGTCACAGTTGTCGCGATCGGCCCGGACTCGATCACAGTCGACGGCAATCACGAATTCGCCGGAAAGACCGTCTTGTTCGATGTCACAATCACGGAAGTGCGTGACGCGACAGCCGAAGAGCTCGAACATGGACACGTCCATGACGGCGAGTGCGAAGATGAGGATGAAGAGTGGGAGGAATGGGAAGAAGATGAGGACGAAGACGAAGAAGAAAAGAAGAAGTAGGCCTGATTCTCATTTCGGTGACACGAGAACCAACACTGTGATCGAATCGATCGGCCACAGTGTTGTCTCAAACCCCTGACGAATTGTTTCTGCACCGAACAGTGACTCTCATTCTCGATTCGCCACGGCTATGCCTGCGACAATTGCCTGCTCGACGACGTCTTACGGTCCATTTGGACCGCGTGCGGCAATTACTCATCTGAGATCCGTCGGCCTGCAATATCTCGAATTGCCGATCCACACGCATGGCCAGAAGACGCGCTACGGCGAAATTCCGCTGCTGACGTCAATCGCTTCGGATCAGGAAATAGCCGAAGCCCAGGTTTTATTGACCGATCATGGGGTTTCCCTGGCATCCTGTCAGATCGTCACCGGAAATCCGCTTTTCAAATCGGCGCGCCAGGTACTGCGACGAAAGCTGGAAATTGCCGGCCAGTTGGGCGTGAAACTGGTAATCGGAGACGCGGGTGAAGTGCAATCCCCAGATCAGCTGCCGGCCCTCTATCAGGCGCTGACTGAATTGGGCGACGTTGCCGGGTCACTCGGCATCACCTATTGTCTCGATTTGCAACCGGGAATTTGCCGTAATCACCGCGGTATGATTCAGGCGATGCAGGATCTGGATCATCCTCAGATCCGCCTGAATTTTGATACGGGCAGCTTGTTTTACTACAACGACGAGCCCGTTCTGGAAATCGCGTTACTCAAAGTCTGTCCATACATCCGACATCTCAATTTGAAGGATTGTCTGGGGGAGTATGACTACTGGTATTTTCCACCGTTAGGATACGGCGGTGCAGTCGATTTCATGCGAGTGCACCAGGTCATGCGCGATATGGGTTTTCCCGCCCCGCTATCGATTCACGTCGACGGAATTGAGGGCGAACGCGACCTGCCACTGGAGACCTATCAAAAACAGGTTGTTGACAGCGTGGCGACACTCAGAGAATGCGGATATTTCAATCCATAATCGGTCAAGGGAGTCGATGCCTGTCCGGAATCGCCGATTCGCACCATTGCGGTCTGCTCCACGCAGGATTTCTAAATGAACATTCGCAGATGTTTTCTACTAAAAATCTGAGCGTCAGATGTGATCAAAAAAAGCCGCCAAAGCTGGCTTCAGAACCACGTGGGGCGGTTCAAAAATCCAAGGGCTTTGGCGGCTTGAATCACGATTATACGAATCATTCTGACCAGCGCCGATAGCGATCTGAATGATTCTGCAACCGGTTTGTTGGATTCAACAATCGTCTAACATTCTAAAACAGAATGCATAGGATGTATGGGATATATAGGATGTATGTGACACACTGGACTGATACGTCCCATAAATCCTATTTTCCCATTCTTTGGGCAGTTTGTACGCAGTATCGCGTCGTGATGGGTAGTCCGCAGAGGATGCTGCGTCGCTGCCGATCGCTTATTTCTTGCGAAGCCGCTTCGACGTATCATTCATCATCTGACCGCAGGCCTTGCGGGCTTCGGCGAATCCGGCAGGGTTGATATTGGGTGACTTCAAGTAATCCAGAATGATCTGTTCGGCAGTCATCAGTTCGCGGCAAACCCCGGCCACTTCACTGGCGATTTCCTGGGGAATTGTGCTGACTCCATTGAGATCCCCGTGCAGCAGATCGCCTGGGTAGACCGTAATCCCGCCCACCACGACCGGTACGTTGACAGCCAGAGTGTGACAGTACCCATGTGAGCAAATTGAACCCGTCGTGAAGGCCTGAAAACCAAGTGCTTCGACTTGATCGAGATCCCGGCCACCGCCCGACGTGATGATGCCTTTGGCGCCGAAGGCTTTGTAAGTTGAACACATGACTTCGCCAAACGTGGCGGAAATAATGGGCACATCCAAATCCTGGTACACGACGACTGCCGGCCCTGGCAATCCCGGGAAAGCCGAGACTTGATCGCTCATGCTGGCATAGACGTCGCCGCCACGGGGCGGAGCCATACTGCGAAACGTGGATGTCACCGCATAGCCGACCATCGGGGGCATCTTGGGAAAGCACGCCTTGATTGAGTCGTTCATGAAGCCGACGTTGCGTGGCCGCACGTCGAACAGTTCAATCGCATTGCAAATCGTGGGCGTGTCGAACTTATGGAGATCTTCAAACCAGGCGGGCAGCGACATCGTGAACCTCGAAGTAATTCGTTGTGGTGAGCGATCCAGACGTCTGGAGGCTCCAGCAAGCGTAGACCGTACTGTAGTCAGATCCGGAATTTGAGGCAATCGACGAAGACACAACTCGTTGACACGTGACGTGAGTAAGTGTATCGTGTCTGCTCACATTTCAGAGGAGTACCCATTCGTGGTCAAGATTCTAAAGTCAGTCGCACCGAAAATCGTTTTTATCTGCATTATTTTCGCAAGTATGGGCCTGATGTCGCAGGGGCTCGGATATCTTTGTCAGTTGGACACAATGCCACTGTCGGACGACAATACCGTACCGGCGGGTTACGATCTGTCCTACTGGGCCGATGTGAAAGCAACTCATTTGTCACGGGAAGAACTCAAAAA
>JAQGHT010000485.1 GCA_028291565.1 Planctomycetaceae bacterium
ATTGCGAGTGACAGGAATCGAACCTGCACGGGTCTCCCCACCAGATCCTAAGGGAACCCCACGCCAACGATGTTTCAGCGAAAAACCTGTGATTCATCTAGCGAAATTGATGTAGCTGGTGAATCAACTAGTATCATTCTATAACATTTTAGATCAGCAGGAAAGGGTGGATTGCGGATTTTCTGGTATTGGTGGTAAGGTCGTGAAATAAAAAGACGCACCAGATTTTTCGTCTAGCGCGTCTTGGGTTTTGGGTGAGTGACTACCATCTTGTGGTATTCAGGTGTCAGAGTGCTCTTCGTTCTCTTCTGGAAACACAGCTTCGCACGTCGGGTATTCGTGACCATTCACACACGTATCACTACCGCCAGCTTCGATGCTGTGAATCATCACCAGTCCGCCGCACTCGGGACAATAACCGTAAGGCTCATCGGGTGCGACTGTCAGCAGCGGTACGTGTGGTTCACCCCCGGTCAATGCGATGATTCTATCCATTGTGATTTTGTGGATTTCTGGAGATTCTTCCAGGTCGTCTTCATCGTGTTCCATTATTTTCTCCGATCTAACGAAAAAGCCAATCGCCACAAGACGACCGGCGTGCGATCAGTATATCACTCTGGCTACTTGGTTTCCCAAGGAATCAGACATTCGCAGTACACTTCACCCTGACCGGCGCTATGCAAGAACGCCCACGCCTCAATCCGCGTTGACGCTTCGAAAACGACGGCCCCACCGATGACGACTACGACCTTACCGTTGGGCTTGGCCCACTTGCGACGCTTGCCACGATGCTTGGGATTCTTCAAGATTGCACCGCCGTTCGTGGTCGTGGCATCGTTTGCACCTCGGGAACCGTTACCGTGATGTGATAGCACGATAGCGGACATTCCTTGCTGTTGTGCGAGTCGATGAAGTGACCGGCCTTTTGCTCACTGGTCAGGATGTCGAACACTTTGCCGCTGGAGAAGAAGACAATCCACAGTGGCATACGCCGATTCTTGGGGAGTGAGAACTTGTCCGCTTTGGTATTCGCGTCTGGCCACTTGGCATTTACGCTGTCGCGACGAAATGTGTTCAGTCGCATCCAGGCTTTCATTCCCATGCTGCGTTCTATCGCTTCCTGCTCAGACTTGGTGAGCGACAGGACGGCTTCCAGGGGAATGATTGACAGCGCGGTTGATCCCTCGGTTGCGGCCACAGCTTCATCCCATGTCAGGTCTCGCCAATCGAACGTGAGGATGCGGCCGGTTTTTCCGAGCTTGCCGACACGCCAGACTTTCGCGTCGTCCTGGTTGGCGGATTTCTTCGAAGCGGATGGTTTTTTGGTGATCCGCACCATGCTGGCTGTCGTTAGCCCTTTTGGGCTGGCATTGATTGCCACAGTGGATTTGCTAGACTTCTTTTTGGTCATTGTTGACTCTCGCTTTCTTCTAAACGCACATTGAGGACAGGGGAGAAACAATTCTGAAACGGCCCCGTTTGGCGACGGTGGCCGTTTCGCTTTACCGACGATGGAAAACTTTCCACCTTCGGACCTACCGACCTGAAAACGCCCACGACATCCACCAGACGGCCAGCAAGCCTTGCCCGATGATTGCCACGTGAGCGAACTGCAAAAACGTGGTTTCCATTCGCATTCCTTTGCGTTGTGAAGGGTGTAGGCAGTATCGACGCCCTAGGGAAATCACTTGCGGTAACATTGCCACAAGTGATTGGGCCGGCCTACCGACTCAGCAGCCACGCACACATCATCATGATCAGGTTGCCTGCCATCGGCTTAATCTTCAAGAATCGACTCTGTGGCTTGTACGCTACATCCCGGCCGACGTGTGTCTTGGTCGTCGCGCTGGTGATCATCGCCCCGCCTGCAAGCTGTGCCATGTGAACCGCAGCCATGAAACTGTCGGTCGTCGCGAGGTGGATCATCCGGCTGCATCGTTCGCCGGGGAGTAGACGGCCTTGGGAGATTGTGTACATTTGGGTGATCCGTTTGAGGGTGGTTGGCGTTGTCGTCTTGTCATTTGCGGGCTGATGCGTTATTGTTGCTACAGATATCGGATTCGTCAAGATAGATGTAGCAACAAATTTCAGAATTCTGAGAAATAGCGGTTTTGGTGACACAATGGGACGCAACAAACTGGACGAGGAATTGGCGAAATCGCACATGATGCGAGTCAGAATGACAGAGTCTGAGCGCAAGGAGCTAGACGCCGCCGCTTCCCTGGTTGGACTGTCAACGTCAGCGTGGATTCGAGACGTTGCATTGACTGCCGCACGCGCCACGATCCCCATCATATCGCCACCCGCCCCGACCAGGAGGTCCGCGAAAAAGCGGTGAACATACCCCGCTTACCACGTTTGGAAGAATTCCCGCCTGATAAAATCCAGCCTCACCGCCAGACTGCTACTCTAACACGAGCCCCACGCTTGGATTTCGTGTGATCCATCGCCACAATCTTCCCGTTGTACTTTGTGCCACTCATCACACATTGTCACCACTGGGAGAGACTGTCATGCCAAAATGGATTTGCCCCGTTTGTGCCGCGTCCCACAACGTCACCACGCAACACCTTGGCAAGACTGCGAAGTGTCAAAAGTGCGGGGCGGCGAACATTGTGGTTGATTCGGAAACAGTCGCGAGTATTGACGACGATGAAGATGAGAGTTCCGAAGAATCCCCCGCCGATCCAGCGATGAACTTCTTCAACAAGATTGCTGATCCAGATAACGGCCCCAGTTTAGCTCCAGCTCAACCAGAACAAACCGAACTCCCGACAACAACCGCCATTGCTAAGGGGTTACTGTTTGTTCTGCTGGTCATCTTATTCCTGTTCATGCTTATCAATCTCAATCAGGATGAAAAGACCGGCCCCAATCCGTTACGCGAAATAGCCGTCGTGGGATTCTTCGGGCTGCTAGTGCAAATGGTCCTTGTCTGGCCGTTCTATACCGCGTGCGATGACATACACGCGATTCGCCTGATAGCAGTCAAATCACGTGAAGCCTAGGCAGGTCGGTCAGCCTGTTGGTCGATTGTTCATACTCTTGGTTGTATTCGCAGCCACAAGTGCCGCCGTCGCTTTCTTCAACTCCTCAAGACTTTTCCCAAGGGCCTCACGCATAGTCGCCGCTTCAGAATCTCGATCCTTAATCGCATCTTCCAAAGCCTGAATCTTGGGGTTTGTTCCGGCCAGTACCTTCAGCAGATCGGCTTCTTTCTTGTTGTCGGTCTGTATCTTGGTCATCAGATCCTTAGCCGACGAATCCGCCTGATTGCCGCCAGCCCGCGCGAAATCATCCTGGAATGCAGCGATGTCTTCACGTCGTTCGCCAGCAGGTAAGCCCGTTCGCTTTGCTTCAACTTCGCCGACGACTGATTGACCGAAGTTGTCCAGGATCTTTTCGCCGCCCGCTGCTCTCCCCTGTTTGATTTCGTACTTTTCGCGAGCTGCGTTACCAAGTCCGTGTTCCCGCATAAAGTCAATTTCGTGCTTTTGCAGTCCGGCCGCTTCAATATCACCGCCGCCAGCCGCCAAACGTTCGCCGATCTGTTGCGCACGCTGGCGGTCCCACGGATTCATCTGACCAATCTTCTGCAGGTCGGTCAGTTTATCGGCCCCTACACCGGCCTTAACCTTTGCCGCTGCGATTGCCGCAGATTCGAAACCCGTCTTTATTGAATTGACTGTGTCCAGTTGTTTCGCCAGCAAGCCAAGACGCTCGCGAGTGAATCCGATTTCCCGCTGGGCTGCTTCGCTGATGCTCTTTTGGGCTGCAATCTGGTCCCCAAGAGGTTGCGTTGCCTTCTGCCTCCATTCGGCAATTTTCTTTTCGGCTTCGACCTGGGTCGCGACCCTGTCAAACATCCCCGATATCGCAGGCTGCTTGATGCCGATCAACGGATTAGATTGACTCATCTGCTGCAACAGCTTCGCATGGTCCCCGTTGTTTGCGCCCAAGAAGTCCGCCGCCGTCGCGTTCTTTTTGTAGTTGAATCCAGTGCCTTGACCAAGGAAAGCAGTCTTTCCCGCAGCCTTGTCTGTGGCACTCAACAGCCCTTTGATATTCCTCTCACGATCGGCCGCCTGATCTGCATCCAATTTTCGTAATTGGGCACTTGGGCCATGTCGATCGTCTGAGTTGTAATTCGTTCTCAGTTCGCCCTGACTCTGGTAGTTCGCCTGGGCGGCCGCACCAGTTCGATAGACGGCACTCAAACTGTTGACGGCCTGGATTCGCTTCACTGCCGCAGAGTGCTCGTCATCGGCCAGTTTCTTCGCCGCAGTTGCCGCACGGACACTTGCGCCGGTCAATCGATCGTACGCCAAATACGCAACACCAGCCGTCGCCGCAGTGCCCATGAGTGCCAGCCCAACCGGCCCCGTCAATGTCGTCCAAAACGCCATCGACGCGCCTTTCGCCGCCAGGGCCGCAATTGTGAAACCAGACATTGCCGCTGTCTGTGCTCCAGTCGCCACGGTCGCCGCCGCCGCCGTTGTCGTAATGGCAATGTTCCCCGCAGCGTTCGCGCCCTTGACCGTCGCCGCTGTTGCATTAACGGGAACCGACGCCGCCGCCGCCGCCGTTGATGCAGCACTCGCGACAGCTTCAGCACTGTATGAAAGGGCGAGAGCCCGCGTTCCGCGCATCAGCCCGTTCGAGATGTCGACGCCACCCTTGAAGATTTGGAACACGCCCTCATAGTAGGCAATTTTCTTGACCAACACCGCGATTTCCTGCTCACTGCTAGCGGTAACAAAGCCGATGCCTTTCGCGAGATGGAAAGCACCTTCACCAGCCATTTTGTAGGCTTCACCGGCGGTGTAAACTAATTGTGTATTTCCACTGAGACCGACAGCGTTGATTGTGTTTTTCTGGCCGTCTTGCGAGCGAGTGCCTGACATGCCAGGGATTGCCGCTTGCTGATTTTGTGCCGCCGCCTGCTGCTGAACTGGCATCGCCGTGGGGGGGATCGGTCGCGCAACTGGGATGACTGGTTTCGCAATTGGAATTCCCGCCAACGGTCGCGATTGGGCTGCTTGTTGCTGCATCCGCTGCCGATCGGCCTGCTGTTGGGCCTGGGCGTCTTCTAGGTCACGATTTTGTTGCCGCTGCCGTTGGTTCAGTCCGGTCACATCGACCTTGCCGACATTTTGCTGATCGGCCATTTTTTGCAGTTGTTCGTACGGTGAAACGTAATTGGCAAATTGAGAGTAGGGATGATTCGGAACACCATATGCCGCGTGCGTGCCAGGACGTTGCCCGCCTGCCTGAACTGTCGTGTAAGAGCTGGCAGTCTTTGCCGCCGCGAACATCTGGTTGCGTTGTTCCAGGTATTTCTTATCAGCCGCAAGCAATTCGGCATAGTCAATCTTCGGCGGTTTGACCGTGCCGACAGGTGCTTTTATGTCCAGTTGTATCGTAACTTTGCGGGTGATGTCGCCTTGCCCCATAATTGTGCTCCTGCTGATTGGTTGGTTGAACGTGAGAAGAAAGATCTAACCAGGGAGTGAGGCAGCGACGACAACCGCCCCACCCTGGTTAGACATTAGTTGCCGCAGTCGAGGTCATCAGTCTGGCATAGGTCCTCATTATCATCGTCTGGACCGACGCCACGTTTCCACGATTCACCCTCGCTGTCTTCCAGTTCGTGTACGCGGTCCTGAATCTTCCTGACTTCCTTGACTAGATCGGCGAGCCCCGCGCTCATGGCCTCAACCTGACCCATCATCGTAGACACCAACTCAACAACCTTATCAGCCTGCGCGCTGTGCTTGTTGGCGATGCCTGAGTATGCGGCAATTTGGCTCTGTTGCTCTGAAATCATTTCAGCGGTCTGACCGTGAATGTTAGCCTGTGTGGTCAGCAAGCCGTAGATAACACTGACGTGATCCAAACAGGCGTCAATCTTTTCTTTGTCTGTGTGTTCTGTGCTCATATTGATTTTCAATACTGTACATGATCGATTGTGGTACATTGTGGTACTCAGGAACAATCCCGCGTGATGAAATCCACAGTGCACCGTTTCTGCCGGAACTGGCGGTTGCCGTTTGTTACGTCCTATCCGAGTCGCTCAAATACGGCGTCACCAGCGTCACGGTCGGCGGAAATGCCCCGCAGTCGCCATGCTGTTTGGACCATGCTTGCCGGGCTGCTGATTCGTCGATGAAAAAACCCGTGACGGTTTTACTGCCTTGGGTGACGGCGTATTTGTGGGCTGGCTTGCTTGGTGTCGGATTGGTTTCGCTGCGTGTGCTCATGATCGATTTGCTTTCTTGGGAGTGAAGGAAGGAAAAGGGTGTCGGTCGAATCGACGGCCTGTTTACTGATTGACAACCAAGCATTCGGGCATTCCCGGATGTGTGACCCTTGCCGCCGATTGCCTGAACTTTTCAGGGACGCATCCACACGCCGCGATACTCTGCTCGCTGACGAACAGGTACGTCAGCGCCTGGACGAATTCGGGATCTTGCACCGCCGCATTGAGAATGCCTAACGCGCGGTGCCGTCGCTCCTGGTTCATTCGCAACGTCCGCTCATACAGGTCGGTCATGCCTGCTTGGACTGCCGCCGCCAGTTCAGTCTTGGCTTCAGCGACTAACCGATCGATCGCAGTGATTTCGCCACGAATGACATTCACCGCATTGTTCTTGGCGATGGCAGTTTCGCGAGCGTTTTCGAGCGAGAATTCGTCGTTGCCAGCCAGTTGTCGGAAGTGCTCCGCTTCGGCCGCACGAGCTTCCGCTGTTGCATCCGATAACAAGATGTTAGTCGAGCCCCATCGCTTATTTAGGCAGTCAAGGCGATCTTGCACGGCCTTGGCTTGATCCGATGTGGTCAAGCTATCAAACGCTTGATTTAGCTCCGTGCCGACGATTCGCATGATATTGACCGCGTCGCCGCCGTCTGCATTTTCGAGAGACTGCAGGAGCAAGTGAAACGCTTGGTGGGTCAGTTGTTGTTGTGTTGTGTTCATTGGGTCATCCGTGATTGTTGGAAAAGGTGAAAAGGAACGTGAGAGAAAAGAGGGACGCGACGGCAACGCCCCTGGGAAGGGTTGATTGACGTATTATCGTTTGACGGTTGGCAATCGACGCTCGAACGCATCCCGCACGGCCTGGTACTCGCTGCTGGCGACACCGTTGCCACTGCGGCCCAATACGCTTTCCAATCGTCGGTCGGTCTCAACAGTTGCGGCGACGGTCGATGATTGATTACCAGAGGGGAGATGTTCGGCGAACCGATCGGCCAGTTGGCGGTAGGCAGGCGAACCACTTCGGCCCATGACCGCCTCTCGGATCATCTCATAGCTTTCCGTCGCCGGTTGGCTGGACTTGCGAGCCTCATGCAACCGCAGTCCGAGCTTTCCGACGCGACGGCAAGCCTCTTGAGTCATCGGCCCACATGACGCTTGATACGTTGTGGAGTTTTGCAGTACGCTGTGAATCGCGTCTAGCTTCTCAGTGGTGGTCATTGTCGTATCGGCCATGATCTCGCCGATTGCGTCCAGGTCGTCACTGTCGATTTCGGCGTCATCAATCGAATCGGGGTCAGTGCCGCTTGTGCTGCCAATGCTGCTTGCGTCATCAGCCGCAATCATCGCGCCCGCTCGGTTGCTTGGGGCATTTGGATCGGTGACGCCTGACATGGTGGAATCGGCTTCGTTTAGGACCCCAGACGACTCGGCTTTTTTTCGTATCATGGCCGCATGGAGTCGCGCCACAAATGGTGTAAGCCGGAGCAGCGACTCCTGAGTCAGCGAGGAGAGTTGTTGGATATTGCGATCTTTTTGCCCCAAGATGATTGCCGCCCTGGTCAACTTCTCTTGTAGGCCGATAATCGGGTTGTTGAATGTTGCCATGATTGTTCCGCTTTCTTCACTGTTGAGAGTTGTGGACACACGTTCCAGTGATTCAAAAAGTCCTTCATTGGTGGCTGGCGTGGTCACAACATCCAAGCTGTTCACGTGTGGCACGGAATTAACAACCGTTTGCCCGTCGATTTGTTCCTTGTGTCCGTAGGCGTCGTGCGAAATTCCGAAGCAGGAATTGAATTTTTCGGCCGCCTCGGCGATTTGATCGGCCATTGGGTGAGACTTGATGTAATGCAGGTCCCCGCGGGCTTCAGTGTCGTTGTAGGTCACGTTCCGAAAGTTGCCGAAAAGGTCTTTCATTCGCCGCACGCGATCGATGTCTTCGGGGTCGATGTGGTCGATAAAAACAGACTTGCCTTCGTACTGGGTGGCCGATTGCCTGATTGCTTCCGGCGTGTACGTGTATCCGTTTTTGGACACGGCCCCGAGAATTCGCACGCCGTAAATGATGCCTAGGTCGCGATCAACCTTGTGGGCTGCTGGAGCATTGACTCGCTCACGGATTCGCACGGGATCGGGGGCGGTTAATGTCGTTGTCATGATTATTTCCCATCTCGCTTCTCAGCGGAACTAGGTTTATTCGACCGGCGGGATAGCGACTATGTCGCGAGAACACCCACGCCAGTTACATTAGCTAACGTATTGACCTGCCAATAACTAACTATTCGCTGGCAGTGGCTTAAGTTTACACTTGATAGGTGGTGTAGTAACAGTGGGATTTACCACAATTCGTAACCCTTCAAGCAACTTTTCCACCTGTTTGATAGCTTCGTCCGGCCCTGGTGCCGACTTTCCCCAGTCTCGTTTCAATTGCAACATCTCACCCGGTGGCGGGATGCGCATGGCCTTGTGTACTCGTTCGCGTGACCGCACTTGACCGAGCACTACGTTCCCCAGCTCCACCCATCGGCGATACAGGTCGAGCGCCTTATCCATCTCCGCGTCATTCTCGACTGCGATGTTGAGTCCAGCTTTTGCCGTCTTGAAGAATCGGAGCATGTCCGCGTGAGATTGCGGGCCGAACTTATCGCGGAGTCCCTTTTTGATTTCACCGTTCGACCACCCGGCGGTTAGGTGATCGGTCACATACTTTTGGCGCTCGTCACTACTGGCGACGTTGTTATTTATCATCGCTGTTTTTCACTCCCTTCAAGTTTTTGAATAAAGATGAATTGTCTTTTGTGTGTGATTGTCGCGAGCACTGGCGGCGCATGCCCGACGTTTCGATGTGTGTGGATGATCCAGAACCTATGCCATTTGACGCCAATTGAGACTACAGCGACTCTTCTTTCAAAATCGCATCAGCCCAATGCAAAAGGTTGTGTGCCGCAAAAATCTTGTCATCGGATGACCATTGTTTGCCGAGACGGTTGAGCAATGCGGAGATTATCCTCATGTCGCGACGTACCGCTCGTCTTTTGTTTTGTTTCGGTGGTGGCGATGTTTGTGTGTCTTCGGTCGCGTCGCTCATGACTGAATGTCCTGTAATCGAGAGATAGTGACTCGGATCGTGTTATTCGGAAACCACCAAGACTCATCCTGGATCTCAAATCGAAGTCCCAGCAGCTCGCAGAATCGCGATAGTTGAGTCTGGCCCTCATCTGTGATGCCGTACGGTTCGCTGATTAACTGTTGTACGCCGTTCGGCAGTTTGATGCGTCCGACATGGTCAACCCATAAGTCGCCGCCGGAAGCCTTGGTTGCGTGCTGTAGAGCGAACCAAGCATCGAGTGGGTGGTAGGGCTTGGGGAGCAACTTGCGACGGATAGCGTCGTTAATAAGAGGGCGTAGCCAGATTGGCATTTTGTGGAGTTCGGGCTCCGAGATGCCCCACTTGTCGCGGAGCACTTTGGCTTTGGCGTCAAATTCGATTCGCTGGTTTCGGTCTGCGATTCGTTGGTTGATTACCGTGGTGGTCATGGTCGGTTCCTGTTGCGGCATCCTGATATCGCATCGGTGTTGCCTGATGTATTGTTTCTTTGAAAACATTTCTCAGAAACTGTGGCGGGTGAAAATTATTTTTGCGCGAGCGGGTGACTCAAGTTTTTTCAACTTTCTGAAAACTTGAACGCATCAAGGAATCTCCAAGTCTGTCATATCAACTTCCGGCACTGCTTCAAAATCTGACTGGTACTGGTCCTGGTTCCGGTCCGGGAAGATTTCGGACCAATTGACGTCAGGTGGTGGTCGGTCTGACTGGTCTGTTCCCACCCTACCTACGGTAGGGGTGGGACCAGTCAGACCGCCTACCACCGCTGGACGTCTGTCGTTTGGTTCAACTGGACTGGTTTCTGAATTTGAGTTCTGGACCAGTTGAACCAGTCCTGTTAATACATACATCTCAACGGGTAGCCGACCCTTTTTTGACTGAAACCGCCTAACTTCTCCATCATGCTCAAATATCTCAAGTATCTGAGAGCACTTTTCATTTCCGAGATTAGATTTGTCTCGGAGCATTCTTTTTGTTGCACCCTCTGGATAGAAATTGAGCGCATCCAACATTTTTGATTT
>JAQGHT010000494.1 GCA_028291565.1 Planctomycetaceae bacterium
TGTGGAAGACGTTGGAAGGGTGGATGAATCGTTCTGGCCTGGGCGACGCACCACGTTCGGTGTTGGATGAACTCGCGAAAATCAAGAGCGGTGACGTGGTGCTGCCGACTCAGAATTCGAAAGGAGAGTCGTTACCAGAAATCCGCCTGCGTCGCGTGACCGAGCCGGAGCCAGCCCAGAAGCTGCTGCTCAACCGGCCCGGACTGGAGCTGCCCCGCAGGCTTCGGCAGTCGATTGGTTCTGTCGAAATGTAGTGAAGACTTTTACGAAAATACGACGTAAGTCGTTACGCACCAACGCGACTTTTCGCCAACAGCGTAACTTGGGCTAGGACTGGCGAATCAATAAGTGTTCGAACCATTCGCAGGATGTACACTCTGTCCGTCATCGCGCCAGACGGACAGGAATGTCCGTCCTACAGCCACGCGACATCGTTACGCGGAATTTGACAATTCAGGGGTTGGATGGACGCGATTCCGTTTTCGTGCACACCAACCCCAGTCGTCAGTCCTTCCTGGTGAGCTTCTGGCCCAGTTGATCCAATTTCCGTCCAGCCTGGTGGAGCATATTCAAGCCCATCTTGAACACAACTCGGCCTGCATTGTGAGACTGCTGCCAGAGTTGGTCCCAGTATTGCTCATCTTTTTGTTCGCGCAAACATCTCAAGTAGCGGGAACGTTGGGCGGCGGGTAGAGCTTCCACAATTGCCGGAATCAAGGCTTCGTCGACATTGTAGGCTTGTCCGGGTGCCAGACAGACAGGAATGACCTGGTCCATTGAAACGGCTAAATCAGTGGTGACTGCTTCGACTGCAGCGCGGATCTGTTCCGCTTTAGGCGATTGCGGTTCCGAGATATTGTATGGCGGAGCCCATTCCCGAAACGGCCGTACCTGGTCGATGTGGGTGAGGACTACCAGGAAGGCAGGAAACGCTCGATCGGGATCTGCTTGGAAGAGTTTGCGCAGCTGATCCAACAAAGCGCGATCTGGTTCGCGGGCAGCGGTCAAAGCGGAACACACCATCAAGATCACGTCACATTTCAAGACCTGTTCGCGAGCCGCTTCGAAGGCCTTTCCAGCCGCGGTAACGTCGGCATAGCCTGCCGAGTCAAAAATCAGAGCGCGATTCAGGCCGTCTTTTTCTAACAGATGCGGCTCGATTCCGCCTGTGCAGGGAACGACATCAACCGCGCTGCGGGTTTCACCGAACAAGGCATTGATCAGACTCGATTTTCCTGCTTTCACTTGTCCGATCAACAACATCCGAAGTGGATCTTCCGTCAATTTTTCTTCGCGGCGATCAACTTGATTCAAGATCTGTTTGGTGGATGTTCGCGGTTGATTGAAAGCCACGTCATCCAGAATCAACTGCCCGCTGTAGAGCTGAATGGCATAGAAACCAGACCGCTGAATCGCGAATTTCACCGCCCAGCCCTTCGTCTCCTGGGCTGAGGCGTTAATCACTTTCCCTTGGACATATCCGGCTAATTCGCGAGCTAACGCGGCCATGGGATTGACTGCCAGCGAGGCCACGCGATACATCCGGTTGAGGGTCGGCGCCCATTGAGCCAGCCGTTGCAATCGCATGACATCGTTGATGGTCAGAATATGGGCGCCGGGAACGTGTGTTGAAAAGGCCTGGCGCACGTCGTTCGTGACAAGTTCTGCGACGCGTAGAACGTGCGGAATCGGTGTCTCCAGAACGGCATTGTCTGAATCGGGATAGTACTTTTTCGCGACGATTTCCAGGACCTGACGGAGCAGCACCCACATCGTTTCCGGCTTATCAAACAGAACTTCGTCAGGATTAACCTGAGCGGCGAATGCTTCGACTTCCTGCCAGGCTTGTTCGGCTCGGGGAGCCCAATTGGGGTCTTTTTCCGTGCCGAGATGTTCCATCGGGTCGGTACAAAGCTTTTGCAGCTGACGAATCAAGGGCCAGCTACCCAGTGTGACAATCGCGGTTGCGGCTGCGAAATAGAGACCCCACTGCTGTTGCCAAAGCCACAGGCAGCCCGCGATCACCAGTGCCACGAATGGCAATGACATCCAGGCGAACAACAATAGCCAGCGAGTCTTCAGCGACATGGTTTCGTGCTTCTCGAGCAAGGAGTAGTACAGAGGCCGTGGACACACCGGAGCGACACCAGTAGGGATTTCAGGATCCTGAGTTCCCCGAAGCCAAGGTTGCCAAACCCAGGACAACGGACCGAAAACGGAGCGAACCGCCCCGATCTTTGGCGAAATTGGCTATGAGAATGTCTGACGGCGAGACCCGCCGGGACAAGCAACAGAAACCATTGGGCTGATGCTCAACGTTCGCCATTTATCATCCCGCCGGTTTGCGCAACTTCGTCAAGTACTCTTTCAGCTTGGCCTGCCCTTCATCGAACTGCGCAGCGAAGATCTTTTGGAATTCTTCTTTGCCAGGCAAGCCGCCATTCTGGATGCGGCTGAAGTAATAGCACAATGTCATACCCAACGCATAGGTTGTTGCAGCGGAATAGAGTGAGCTGACAGTTGATCCTAAGACAGGAATGAACTTCAACAGCTCGCGACTGCCCAACCGTCCCACCAGGTAGCCCATCCCCAGCCCACTCAGGATTTCTCCGAGTCGTTGCCCGTTTAGCTCCTGATGGTAGATTGACGCGATGGTGTGGCACATCTTCGCCTGAATTCCCAGGACCACAGGCATATCGACAAAGGGTACCGGAATCGCAGCCGCAGCTCCAGCCGCGACAGCGTAGGACAAAATGTGTGGCAGCGCGGCCTTGTAGTGCAGATCGCGCAGGCTGGCATGCGCTTCTTCGGCCTCGGCCATCATCGCTCGCAGTCCCAGTGGGACGAGCTCTTCAATCGCCGTCCACAATTCTGGCAGGCCATATTCCACCGGATCGTATCCGTCTTCCGGAAGTGTGAAGTCAACTGCGACGTAACGGGCTTGAATTCCCAAGCTTTCAAAAGTTTCTCGCTGCTTCATCAGCGACCGGGCGAGGTCCATGGAAACTTGTGGTGGAAACGGTGTTTCGCCGTAAGGATAAGGGATATCGTGGGGCTTGGTGGGTGGCGCGTAGCCTTCATGCAGGCACGTCTGTACCACCAGCACCGGCCACTGCGGATGTGCCTGATGGATTTGTCGCACGGCATCGAGCACAGCGCCCTGAGCGTGGTCCATCGCCTTCACAACAATAATCAGCAAATGGGCCTGATCTTGAAAGAACTTCAAATCTTCACTGGCATCGTAGCTGACTTCGCCCAGGCCTCGAGTGTCCAGAAATCGGAGCAAGCATTCCTCGTCATTTGGGAAGGCGTATTCCGTGGCCGTTTTCGTGCAGGGACGCAGTCCGTTTCCGATCTCCGCCCGAGTATTCCCCGTTAATGCACGGATCAAGGATGTCTTGCCGCTTTGGGCCTTTCCCAGCAGCCAAAATACGGGAACGGGTAAACGCTGCCGCGCTTTGTGCAGAGTCTCGCGGAGTTCTTCCTCTGTCACTTGAGGAGTGGCGAACTGATTCCAGACGGAACGCCACATTTGTTTGCCGATTCCCATGGACATCCCTGGCTCTTCTTCTGGTGGCGACGCGGACACTTCGGTTGAAATATATATCAGGCGATTTCTCAAGTGCCAGATGCGACTGCAGCAGGGGCCAACACCCTGATCGGAACAACGTACCAATCAGGAGCTTTCTGGGCGCCACAAACGCTGGAGCGGCTTGAAAAATGGCATTACAGGCTGTGCCCAATCGATTTTCGGCTGTCGAGACACAAACTGAGGAACGCGTCTCGACGACAAATCGATCAGCGACGCCCAGCAATTATATCCGGTTCAGGCAAGTTCGAGGGAAAAGTTACCGCGAATTCGACAAAGAAAGGATCCGCGAGTCCTCGTGGCCAAGGTCGCCAGACCTGGAGGTGACACCGTGCAGGATTTGGGTGTAGCGAATTCCTCGTAGCTGAATTCGTGAGATTTCGGGCGGGAAACGTCGATCGACCCGAATTCTCACGAATTCAGCTACGAAAATCCCTCACGGCGTAAACCTGGAGGGTGGCAAATGACAAATCAGTCAACCGCCCTCATTGAACGCGAGAGCAGCAACCATTCTGATGGCATTCCACGCAGTCGCTACATTGACGGCACATTCGGAATTCGCTCGACAAGTCCGTCCACTTCCGCGAGATAAGCCAGTAGCCGGTCGCGTTCATTGGTCAGATGACGTACGCGAAGCAATGATCGGACGCGCGTCGTCAATTCCAGCTTGTTGACTGGTTTTGACAAGAAATCGTCGGCTCCGAAATTCACAGCCTTTTCGATATCGCCAGACTCATTTAAGGCCGTCACCATGATAATCGGAATGTCGCGAGTTGATTCGTCCTTTTTCAACCGGGCACACACCTCATAACCGCTCATTCGCGGCATCATGATGTCGAGCAAAATCAGGTCCGGTTGTTCTCGGTCCACTTGCTTCAAAGTGGCTTCGCCGTCATTGGCGAAATCGATCAGGTAACCTTCCCCTGCCAGGTAGGCTTCCAGCAACTCGCAGTTTTGTTGATTGTCGTCCGCAATGAGAATGCGAGATGGCCCGGCCGCATAATCGAGACGCATAATGGATCCCCAACGATCGACGCATACCGATTCAGTCCTCAGTGGCTTCATGTCCCGCGGCCAGGCTCAATCGAGTCTGTCCGCAAGCCAGTCTTGACTCGGCTGGCGAATTTCAACAACGGAGGTATTTCCCTGTAGTTCGCTGCCACCAGTCGCAACCTGTCAACGCCGACTCGGCCATTGTCAACAGGCTTTCTACTGTGTTAGCGAAACCGGAATATCGCCGTTGATGAGTCTTTTTCCAATGTGTCGTTCGTTTTTTCGAAGAAGTACAGAATTACCCGGTTCTCTTGTCCGGCCCCAAAAGGTTCCCAGCCTGAAGGGCTGTCAAGAGAGAAATCATCGACAGTATAACAATCTTCCAATAGCCTGAATACCCCAATTCAACGGTCAGCCGTGTATCCTGTTCTTGAACAAGAGGTTACGCTATCATTGCAGGAACGTTTTGAGGTTCCTCACATCGAATGGGGATTGGTCCTGAAAAGGCATCTCACTGATGCTGCGACGCCTGCCAAAAATACCACGTCAACGCCAGCGCGAGCCCGGACACAGCGTGGTGTTGTCTATTCTTAAAGCGATCGGCATCAGGTCTGATCATCAACCGTACGAGGCTTCCTTACTGTTCGCGTCCACGAATGAGTCTTTTTCAATGCTGATCCCCGCGATCAAACGTCTCACTCTTAATCGTGCGGGGGTATAATTTGCGTGACCGCAAATGTTTGAGTCGAGCTGGGTTAAAGGCAACGTCTCGTCCTAACCATGACCGGAAGAAAAATCCCGCGGGCCGAAAATGTCTTATAAGACTTTCAAAAAACTCTTGGGCGAAACGAGCCTTGAGCGCAAATGCCGCTTTCTATTCGGCAGCGGGCTGCTGCTGTTGATCACTGGCAGTTTTTATCTATATGGCCGCATGACTGCAGATCTCGTCAAGCAGCAGAACTTGATTAACGGACGTCTTTCAACCGTTCCCATCATCCTGTTTCGACACTGGAAGTATCGGGAAAAGAACGAAGACTTTCGTCATCAACTCGATGACATGTTGACCGAACTCAAACCGGGCACGTTAAAGAATTCCTGGGAGCTCTTCAAAGCCGACCCCGACGCAGAAGATCCTCGGCATCGTCCTGGCGATACGGCAGGCTATGAAGCGCTGGACAAGTTGCGCCAAGGCTATTCGGAAGACTTCTACCCTGACCAGAAAAAGGGAGAATACGTCTACTACGGTGCAGTGCGCGCGGGGAAGACCTGCCTCCAATGCCATTATCATCAGAGCCCCGATGTAAAAGAGGGCGATTTGATTGGAATGGCGAAGGTTTCGTTTTCGATGCAGAACACCGAGCGAGACCTGGCCTGGAACAACGCGATCCTATTAGCGACAGCAATCGGAACCGCCTTTCTGGCGATGCTGGCCGCCTATGCGATCGTTCGTTACGTCATCGTCAAACCGGTCCTGCATTTGAAGGACGTCAGTGATTCCATTGCCAAGG
>JAQGHT010000506.1 GCA_028291565.1 Planctomycetaceae bacterium
TCCAACCTTGACCACGTGCAATTTCTTGGCGTCGATATATTTCTTCAAGGCGCCTTGAACTTCTTCGACGGTTAACGCGCCGATGCGGGCCTCGAGGTCTCGCTGGAAGGCCATTGTGCGGCCTGTGTACAAGCTCATGTTGAGTTGTTGCACCAGCCTTGAGTCTTCAGTTCGATTCACCTGCTGACCTTGCAGATAGCCTTGTTTGGCTTTCGCCAGTTCGTCCGGCTTCAATCCCTTGTTCACCAGCAGTTCAATTTCTTCACGGACAGCCAATTCGACTTTGCCGATGTTGTCTGGATTGCAAATGGCCATCACCGTCAACGATGCTCGTGGGTCGAACGCATCTGCGGTGAAACCTGAACGCACTCCGTACGACAGACCTTCCCGCTGGCGAATGCGATCGCCCAATCGCGATGACAGAGCACCGGCCCCCAGTACGTAGTCTCCGATCACTAATGCCGGATAGTCAGGCTGATCGTCCTTCAAAGCCAGAGACAACGCTGCATAATACGTGGCATTGGGCTTGTCGGGGATTTCAATTGCTTCGGATCCTGCCGGGAATTCGTCTGGCGCCAGCCGGGGAATCCGAGCATAGGGTTGAGTCGCCTTCCAGTCCGTGAACAGGGCCTGAAGTTTCGGTGTGATCTCTTCGGCATCAAAGTCACCGACAAGTGAAAGCTGAACCGCCTGGCTGCCCAGGAAATCGGTGTATAACTTCTGCACCGATTCGAGTTTCAAATTCTTGACGCGTTCAATCTCTTCTTCGATTGTGGGCACGTACCGTACATCGGTTGCAGGGTACCGATTCAAAAGGCGTTGCAGCGTTTTTGAAGCGACCGCTTGAGGCTCGGTGCGATGGCTTTCCAACTCGGCCAGTTCGCGATTCTTCAGGACTTCAAACTCTCCAGCATCGAGTCTCGGCTCGCGTAGAATCTTGCGCACCAGATCCAAAACGGCGGGTAGATTTTTGCGGCGTGTCTCGACAGCGATCACGATCGCTCCAGCCGTCCCCATCGCCGTCAACGATGCTTTTTGTCGGTCCAGTTCGTCCTGCAATTCGGCACGCGTCAGGTCCTTCGTCCCCTTGGCCATCAATTCGCCAAGAAAATCAGTCGCCGTTGCCAGTTCCGCAAGGCTTTCCGCAGTGCCATAGCGCACTGCCAATCGGAGTTGAACAACTTCCCCTTTGGTCTTTTTCGAGAGCAGGGCTGCATCTATTCCAGGAGCCAATTTGACTCGCTTGGTACGGGCCTCAATATTGTCAGGTGAGACTTCAAATTCTTCGCCCTGCGATTGAACGTCACGGCCTTTGTAGTCCGCCAGCATATCGTTCAAGGAAGGGGTTGCCGGGATCTCAATGCGCTGCGGTTTTTCGGTCGGCAGGAATAGACCGATCGTCAGATTGTTACGTTGCAGATATTTCTGAGCGACTCGTTTGACGTCTGCCAACGTGACGTGCTCCACACGTCCGAGATGCAGGCCGTACAATCGCCAATCACCTTGAGCGGCCCATTCGCTGAGTTCCACCGCGATGCTGCTGGTGTCTGAGGCTTCCATTTCGCGGTGCTTGATCAATTGCACCTTGGATCTCTCGACGTCCTTTTCAGTGACACCGCCCTCAGCGACTTTCGCCAGGACGTCAGTGATTGTGTCGAGAACAACTTGAGCATCGTTGCCGACGCTGACTTCGGCCATGATCCGCATGATCCCGGGGTCATGCAAGGCGAATGCCGCTCCCGAAATACTGGCCGCTTTACGTGTTTCCACAAGTGCCTGATAGAGCAATCCCGAAGGTGAGCTCGTGAGCAGATTCTCCAGAACCTCGACTGCCGCGAAATCGGGATGCGGCCCAGCCGGAATATGGTACAGGACTCCTGCGATCGCGACATCGCCCACGCGGCGGAGTGTGACGTTGCGCTCGCCGTCCTGTGCTGGTTCTTCCGTGTAAGTTAATTCGAGTTTACGGCTTGGACGGGGCAGGGCACCGAACGACTCTTCGATGATTCGTAGGGCGCTGGCCTCATCGAATTTGCCTGCCACCACCAGCATGGCATTATCAGGCTGGTAGTATTTGCGATAGAACTCGCGCAGGCTTTCGACAGGAACACGTTCAATATCGCTACGGTTGCCGATCGTCGATTTGCCGTAGTTATGCCATTCGTATGCGACTGCCATCATTCTTTGACCAAGAATCCGATCGGGTGAATTCTCACCTCGTTCGAACTCGTTTCGAACGACCGTCATTTCGGAAGCCAGGTCTTCACCCTTGATGAAGCTATTGACCATGCGATCTGCTTCGAGGCGGATTGCGAATTCCAGATTCTCGGGTGTTGCGGGAAGTGTTTCGTAGTAATTCGTGCGATCAAGCCAGGTCGTCCCGTTGAATTTCGCGCCCCGTGCTTGTAGTGCAGCGGGAACTTTCGGATTTGTGGGGGTTCCCTTGAAGACCATATGCTCCAGCAAGTGGGCCATGCCGGCTTCCCCATAGCCCTCGTGCCGCGAACCGACAAACACGGTCAAGTTGACCGTGACACTCGGCCGTGATGAATCGGGAAAGAGTAAAATCTTGAGGCCATTTTCCAGATGATATTCGGTGATACCGTCGAGTGTGACAATTTTTTTCGCGGAGTTTGAAGCCGCTTTGGCAGAGCGAATCACCGTGGGAGCGTCACCTGCTTTGGGGGCGGATGTCACCTTGGAAGGCTCCGTTTTCTTGGGGGTTTCCATCTTCTTAGTCTTGGATTTCAATTGGTCGGAGGTCTTGGATTGATCAGATTTCGACGATGGTGGCGGGTTGTCGGCCATAATTTCAGGTACCTGAAGGCCCAGCGCCAGCGCACACAGCGCCGCTAGTGAGGAACAGAAAAAACAACGAGCGTGAATGCCGATGCGAGAGGAGATACGGCGAATCATGGCTGCAATCATCCTTGGTTGAGCGACCGGGTGAAACGTAATAGAACGATACCGGACCGACGACGCGTGAAGGCGCAAAAACGCGAGCTGCCCTTGTGCCGCCATGTGTCGTCGAGTGGGAGAATATTAACAATCTCCCCTCATTAATGGTAGAGGCGTCAAAGTTAACCCCAGTCGCTGAGTCGATTTTGGGTGTCGCGAGCTTTGAAGTCGACTGGTCGTGGATTCGCCTGGCTGGTCCAATCAGCCGGAACGCACTCGCGTCGGATTTCGGATCCACTGAAAGCGACCTCTGCGAAGTAGGGACTCGAAACCGGAGGCTGAGCTCGGCTGCTGATCGAAGTGTCCGGAATAATAGCACCCACGAGAGTCGATGCAATTTCCCGTTTGTTGTTTCGGATGACATATCCAATTGGTACGATGATCGTTGAAAAAGATCGCATCGACGGTTTCAGCGAGTGGGTTTATGGCTGTCTTGTCTCGGCTTGGTCACAGATTCCTTTGCTCTGGACGGGTTTTCCGTTCCTGCGCTCTTGTATTCGTCTCAATGTTGTTTCTCGCAGGAATTGCAGCGGCCCAAGGCAAGCCTGCAACATCGAAGACAGCCCCGGCGAAACCGGATGCCGTTCAAAAGGATCCGCTGCTCAATTCGGCCGTTCCAGCCCCCCATTTGTCACGTGACTCGATCAGCTCCCGTCGCTTTGAAGCTTTGCGCAAAGCAATTGGTGAGAATAAGTTGGGAGATGTTGAGAGTCTGGCCAAGCTCCTTCTGGAGCTGCCAGGTGACCGCTGGTTCGGGGAAGGCCAGCTGCTACGCGGTTTACGTCACGAATTGGTCAGACAGTTAGATCTTCTGCCGGCCCATCTCCG
>JAQGHT010000507.1 GCA_028291565.1 Planctomycetaceae bacterium
ACGCGGAACATTGGCTGACATTTTGGAATGACCTACTGCGAAATGATTACACCGGAACGGGTTTCATCACCGGTGGCCGCAAGCAGATTTCGAAATGGCTCTATCAGGCATTAGTGACGAATCGCCCCTATGATGAAATGGCGCGCGAGTTAATAGCGCCGCCGACACCGGAGAGCGCGGGATTCGCGGACGGAATCCGCTGGCGAGGTGACGTGAGCGCCGGACAGACGGTCGAGATTCAATTCGCCCAAAGCGTTGGTCAGGCCTTCCTGGGCATCAATCTGAAATGCGCCTCGTGCCACGATAGCTTTGTCGATCGCTGGAAATTGAGCGAATCGTATGGGCTCGCAGCGATCTACTCGACACGTCCGCTGGAAATTCATCGTTGCGATAAGCCGATTGGCCAGACCGCGTCGGCCGCATGGTTGTTTCCAGAACTGGGACAGATTAATCCCCAGGCATCGCAGCCCGAAAGGTTAAAACAGCTCGCCGCCTTGATGACACACCCCCAAAATGGCCGGTTCACGCGAACGATCGTCAATCGCATCTGGCATCGCCTGATGGGACGCGGCATAGTACATCCCACCGACGCCATGCAATCCGAACCCTGGAGTTCCGATTTGCTGGACTATCTGGCCGCTCATCTCGCCGACCACAAATACGATCTCAAAGCAACAATCGAGCTCATTGCGACTTCGCAGGCCTATCAGGATCGCGTCGAGCAAATGACCAAAGATCTGGATGACCGAACCTATGTTTATGCGGGGCCGCGATCAAAACGGCTGACCGCCGAACAATTTATGGATGCGGTCTGGCAATTGACGGGGACCTCTCCGACTCGTTTTGACGCCCCCGTGTTGCGTGGCAAACCCGGCTCCGAAGTAAAGTCACCCGGACTGATTGGGAAATGGGTCTGGTCGCGGGCCGATGTAGCCCAGGCGGCGGCGGGTGAGACCATCACATTACGTCGAGTCTGGGAATTGAAAGCGGCGCCGACTCAAGCATTGGCGGCCGTCTCATGCGACAATAGCTATAGTCTGTCAATTAACGGGCAGTTTGTGCACGCAGGAGAAAACTGGGAAGTGCCAGACTCGATACTGCTGACGAATCGGCTGCAGCCTGGCAAAAACGAAATTGTGATCGTCGCGAAAAACGGCGGCACCGGGCCCAACCCCGCCGGTTTGTTTTTCGAAGCACGCGCCTGCCGCGACGATGGGACTTGTGAATCGATTGGAACTGACGACCAATGGTTATGGACGTCCAAACAACCTGAGCGAAATGGACGTTTTAAGGCCGAACCAGGTGACTGGAAACCAGCCGTTCCGGTCGCGCATCCCGAAGTCTGGTCGGGCCGGTTAAATCCCGAGCTGACATCCATTCTTTCACGTGGCGGACAGGCGGCCGGATTGATGGTTCGCGCTTCATTGGTAAAAAGCGACTTTCTGATGCGATCGCTGGGACGGCCGAATCGTGACCAGATCGTGAGCGTGCGTCCGGTCGACTTGACGACCCTGGAAGCCATTGACTTGTCAAACGGGCAAATCTTGGCTGAAACATTGGAGCGCGGATCCAGGAAGCTGTTGGCGAAGTCCACGCAATCACCCCTGGAATTCACACAATGGTTGTACCGTTTCGCGCTCAGTCGTGAGCCAACTACCGAAGAAATTGCAATTGTCAAAGAATCGTTGGGTGCAAAGTTGACCGAACAAGGCATTCAGGATGTACTTTGGAGCGTTATCATGTTGCCCGAATTTCAGCTAGTCAGGTAGAAACTTTCAATCACTCGATTTCGAGGGCGATGCTTTTTTGCGATGCTCCCTCTTTCACTGTGACCGGGATGATCCAAGTTGCCAATTTGAGCTGACACACTCCACCCTGGCTTTCTTGACTGCAAATCGTATACGTAAAATTCAGTTTGAATTTTCCGCTACCTGACTTCGCTGCTAAAGGAACTTTGATCGAAACGAGTCCCTGCTGTGGCTTGAGTTCATCCCGCTGATTCAATTGTTCCTTTGACACCAGGGTTTGTTCGCCTTCGGCTTTCAACTGCCAGATCGGGTCTTGGGCCGGATTGAGTTTGAATCCCTCCGGAATCTGCAACGAGATATCAAATTGCAAGTGGCCGTTGCTGGCGACAGTTTGAGCCGGCAGTTCTTTGGGGCTTGTTCCGGAACCCGAGTCACTGGCCGAAATTGGCTTAGGAGGCTCCAGCCCTTTCAGTTCGAGGTTGGAGACTGTTTTCAGCTGAAAATCGACGACCCGAATCTGATGATTGTTCGTGTCCGCAACGTAAAGTTTCTCCCCTGCGAATGTTAATCCGGCCGGTTCCGAAAACTCGACGTTGTCGTTTTTCGCACCCGGCTTGCCGGTTCCCAGGAAAGTCTTGATTGACTTCTTCTCGAGATCCACAATTTTGATCTTGTGATTGTAACTATCTGCGACATAGAGCAGCCCCTTGTGAAACACAATTCCCAAGGGATGTTGCAGCCGGGCCTGATTGCCCGTGCCGTCAATGTCACCATACTCAAACAAGCAACGCCCCTGCGGCAAGTCCGAAGTCCCGACAATTGTGGTGACCTTACCACTAGGATCGAGCGGAATCTTACGCACGGCTGATCCTTCACTATCAACGACGTACAAAAACGTGCCGTCTGTCGTGATGCCTGACGGCTGGGCCAGTGCCGCGGAACGTAGTGCCCCATTGGTCACATCTTCACGCCCGGATCCCGCATAGGGTCGGATTGAGTTATTATCCAGTACCCAGATCTGATGCGGCCCAGCCATCGCGATGAACAGTTTGCTGCCGATCTTTTTCAAGTCCCAGGGACTGGAAAGGGCCGTCGACAGCGCGCTTCCGCCAATACCTCGTAGTGCACCGTGTTTTCCGTTGCCCGCTATGGTTTTCACCTGCTTTGTTGCAAAGTCGATGGCCCGAATCGAATGATTCTCCGTATCCGCGACGTACAACACGTTCCCGTGAAAATCCATGCCCTGCGGATGATCAAATTGTGCCTCGGCAAAACTGCCGTCTTGTCTTCCAATGGTGCCGGAACCGATTACATCCAGGACTTTGCCTTCCAGATCGGCGACAACGATTCGATTATGATTACTGTCCGAAATGAACAGTCGCCGACTTGCTTCGTCTGCCACAATTTTTCCCGGAAAGCGTAACGCGGTTGGTTCCGCTTTTTTTTCCGATTCCAGATTGAAATGGAGCGGTGTCTGGTCCAGCGTTCCTTTCGCTTTGTGATAAGCAATCAAGCGTTCGATCGCGAATTCAAGATTCTTGCGGTTCCCTTCCCCCTGCAGCGTCCCACAAACTTTTCCTTCAGGATCAATCACGACCATTGTCGGCCAGGAACTGACACTGAATTTGTTCCACAGTGTCAGATTGGGATCATTGATCACCGGGTGCTTGATTTCATATCGTAAAATCGCCCGGCGAATGTTGTCGGTGTCTTTCTCGTTGAAGAATTTCGCCGAATGTACACCGATGACCACCAGTTCGTTGGGAAACTTTTTCTCCAGGTACGCCAAGTCCGGCAGAATGTGCATACAGTTGATGCAACAGTAGGTCCAGAAGTCGAGCAATACGATCTTGCCTCGCAACTCTTTGATCGTGATTTCCCCGGAAGTGTTCAGCCAGGCAGCGCCACCATCCAGACCGGGCGCCGCGAATTTTCCGGGAAATTGGTTCGTGGGAATGGGACCGGACGGTTTTCCCGCGACACCAGGTTCTTTGACTTTCACCTTCGCAGACTGCTTTTTCGCTGCGTTCACCGAGGCTGGGTTGTTCTTATCCTGAGCCGACGCATTTTGCGTCATGGCAGGACAGACAATGAGTCCAAGAATGCAATAAATTCCCAGGATCGTAAGATGCCGAACAGTCATCTGCAAAATCCTTCGCGATCCATTCCTCCGTCCACTGGCAGGAACAGAATTCGTCTTAAACCTTGTTCATGACGAGTCACCGTGACGGGTCCGAAGAAGGATCAGAAAACAACGGACTGTCAAAGCAATTGGAATTCCAGCGCGCCTGTTGCTGGGAATTATCACAAATCGAGTCACTCCGTGACAGATGACAAGATATCTCTGGCACAATCAAAACTACCCCATGTGTATCCATCTTACTTGTCCGCGGCGGAATCTGCCAAGTGTAATCGTCGTTTAGGCATGGGGAGAAAGAGTTAATGGCACAATCAGCCGGCGCGTGCTCGGGTCCAATTCCGGATTCCATGATGGCATGCAGTGAGAAGGCAGAATTTCGGACACGTTTCGTTGATCCCCGCCACCGGGCTTGTGCCGGCGGGTCCACGGCCTATGCACTACTTCGCCTTCATGGAATTCCGCCTAATAACCTAATAAGTAGTGTGAAGGTGGTGGCTCTACCCCGCGAGGGGGCGGCGGGAGTTCAGCAAAGGATGTCAAATTTCGAGGTCAATTGGATAGTCATGGCGGTCCAGGCGTGCTTCTGCCGTGACGTCCTGACTGGCTGTCGCTAATATGTTCAATTCAGGAAGATCATACTGAACATTATCGAGCCCATCTTACAGTATTTTAACCGAATGTTTGCGTCCGTTGGAGTTCTGCCTAGAGGCGGCGAGTGCGACTCGACGCGGCTTGTCAGCGCGGGCCGAAGCCAGAACTCCAACGAGAAAGCGTAAAACTTGGGGCAATACGCTGTCACCGCAATCGTCATTTTCAAAACACCCAGGGATGGAAAATTGGCCAAGAAACGAAAGCAGCCTGAACTGAAATCGATAATTGCGGGTCAGTTGCTGGTGCGACTCATTGGACTGGGAGAAGTTGTCGGCTCCCTGGCGGCCATGTTCGTCATCGCGGGAATCATGTCGAGCGTTGGCAGCGTCAGTGGCATTATGTTTATTCCCTTCTTTATTCTGCTGTGCATCGGTTGGCTGGAACTTCTCGTGGGAGTCAGAATTACCAGGCAGGCGGCAGCTTACGAATCCGCCTCGCCAGGCTACAAGGCCGTACTGTCCATCCTTTATGTGGTGTCGACTTTGGGAGTTCTGGTGGGCGGGCTAGCATACATGAATCTCCGGCGCTGACGTATCTCACTCAAAGCGGATTTAAGGATCTGCGTAGCCAAAGTCATGAGAATTTGGGCGAATTTCCTCATACGCCTGAAATCTCACAAATCCTGCGACCGACAACAGACACGCGATGTGAATGTGCTCGAATTATCAAGGGCGAGTTCATGGCTCCAACCTTTTCTACTGTTGCCGGCTGCCTGATCGGCTGTGCGGTCGGTGACGCGATGGGAGCTCCATTTGAAGGGCTATGGTCCGAATCAATTCCCTCGGCCGACTTGCTGCTGGCTGGTTTCCATGAATATCACGGGTATCCCAGGGGTCAGTACACGGACGATACGCAATTAACATTGGCAACGATCGAATCCGTGGTGGCCCGACGCGTGATTCATATTCCCGACATCGCCCGACGGATTGCCGAACTTTGGCGTCACTATTCGGTCATTGGTCCCGGCGGTGCCTGCACAGCGGCGGCTGAACGATTTCTGGCAACTGGCAGTCACATCCAGATGGGTGCTGCAGTCGGCCAGGCTGGAAATGGGGCCGCCATGCGCACTGCGTCGCTTGGTCTGTGGTTTGGAGACAATCATGATGCTGTGATCTCGGCAGTTACGGAAGTCTCGCAATTAACGCACCGCGATTCTCGAAGCATCGCTGGCGGAGTTGTCATTGCCATGGCCGCTGGCGCTTTGGCCAGAAATCGCAAGCTGAACGCCGAAGCATTTTGCGCTTACCTCGCAGATTCCTGCCGTCAAATCAATCCTGAACTTGCTGACTTGTTAGTTCAACTCCCGTTGCATTTTGAATCAAATTCGGCGATCGATTTTATCGCTCATTCGGGCCAGGAAAAGCCGGAATTCGATCGGCCAATCATCACTCCTTTTGTTGTGCCGACTGTCCTGGCGGCCATCTATTGTTTGATCGTGCATCCAAACTCGTGGTCTGACGCTGTGACGACAGCGATTCGCCTTGGCGGCGACGTCGATACGTTAGGCGCCATCGTGGGAGCAGTTGCCGGAGCACGTGATGGCATCGAGTCGATACCACGACACCTTGTTGAAACTGTTCAGAACTCCCGCTCAATTCTGACTCTGGCTACGAAGTATTATCATGTTTTGGGCGACTGGCACAACACAGGTGAATTTGGCGGGAATGCCAGTCAACGCACCTGATCCATTTTCGTCGGTGCGACTGCAGGAGGCGACTTACCATGACTGAGCGGGATCAAATTTACCTGAAGATTCTCCATTTCGGTTTGGTTCAAATTCGCGCCGTCGCTCGTGGTGGCAATGCTCGATATTGTACAATCGAGGCAGAACATCTCCACAACATCCCCACGTTGATTGGGGAGTCAAACGAGCATCGCCATACGTATTACCTCGACATTGAGAGGACGTGGTATTTGGAGCACGTTGATCAAACAGTGGAGGACATCGATTTTACCCTGCGCCGATATACCGAACTCTGGCGGCAACTTGAGAAACTGAGAATTCCCACTTGATGATAGGGGCGACTACGTTACAAGCAAGCAGCGTAAAATACTGGCTCGCGTGCAACACCTGGACTATTGACGACTCTCGAACCGAGACAAACAGAGACAGCTTGATGCAATTTCAGCCCATTGAAATGATGAAAGTGGCCTTACCGTGTGTTGCATTTACCGCGGTGATGCTGGGTTGGGTGCATCTCTCGCGGCAGACCAAAGTCTCGCGTTCGCCCCGTAATTCTCTAATCATGGTGGGACGCCTGGTCGTCGTCTTTGCGTCCGCGATTGGCATTTTCTGTGTTTGGTTCGGCGTTCCGGCGAATGTATTCCTGGTTTTATCGGGCGTTTTTTTATTGCTCGTTCGGTTCGCAAATCTCGATGCGGTTCCGGGTAACAATGCATTTGAAGTCGCCGTCGGCTTGATGATCTTATTGCCCGTCTATGTTTTGAAGCAATTTGTACTTGGCTTCCCGGATCGGGATGAGGTTTTTCTGACGCCTCCCGCCGAGACATTTGTGCCGCCCGACTTCTCGCACTTGAACGCGGCGTTGGGAATTGTCGTCGCCACGTTGAAGCCGTCTGGTAAGGTGCAGATCGATAACGCGGTGTATTCTGCTACGACAGAGGATGGTAAGCTTCTCGACACAGGAACAGCGATTCGCGTATCCGGCATGCGAAACGCGGTCCTCGTTGTCAGATCTGTGGAACGAATCAACGAATCATGAGACGGAGTCGCACAAGTGGCGTCGCGCAGGTATAAGACACGCGGTCACACTTGTGACATTTCAACCACGAATTGCCGAGATAATCTAACCCATCAGTTCCGGAATCGGTTTGCCGTGATCGACGATCGGAGTCGGACGTCCATTAAAGTCCTTGATCAAGGTCTTCGACGCATCAATGCCGAGGTGATGATAGATTGTCGCCAGGAAGTCGCCAGGGCCACAAATGCGTTCGACTGAGTCCTCACCCCGCTTGTCCGTCGCACCGATGACGCGTCCGGTTTCGATACCCCCGCCCGCCCAGATGTTGGAAAAGGCGCGTGGCCAGTGATCTCGTCCAGGCTGTTGCGTTCCGGCGGGCGCGCTAGCGTCGCCGCCACCCGTGCTGGCGGCGTAACTGATCTTCGGGGTACGTCCAAATTCCCCGGTTACGACCACGAGTACGCGTTTGTCGAGCCCACGTTCGTAAATATCTTCAATGAGAGCCGCGACTGCCTGATCGTACGCTGCCGAGCGAAATTTCATGGCCTCAAATACGTTATGATTGACCGCGTGATCGTCCCAGTTATTCACGCGTCCGCAGAGCGGGCCGCTCAGACTGGTGGTCATGATCTCGACCCCGGCTTCGACCAGGCGACGACACAACAGCAATTGCTGACCCCATGAATTACGTCCGTAACGATCGCGCGTTCGCGGATCTTCCTTGCTCAGATCGAACGCTTCTTTGGTCTTGGGATTGGTCAAGAGAGTCATCGCTTGCGTTTCGAACTCATCGAGCGCGGCCAATTCTCCCTGCTGATCAAAAGCACGTTCCAGTGTGTCCAGATTTTGGCGCAGATTTGACCGTCGTCCCAACCGCTGCACTTCACTGGAGTCGGAAAGTCCAATGTTGGGGACATTGAAACTCGGCGCACTGGGGTCGCCGTGGACCGTGAACGGAGAGTAAGCATCGCCCAGATAGGCCGGGCCGTTGTACTCCAATGGAGGATTGATGCCGACGTAAGCGGGCAGTGGATTGTATCGTGGACCAGCCTTCGACCGCAGGTAATTGGTCACCGACATCCAGTCCGGCAGGCGCGGCTTGGGTTTGTCGCGGGTATCAGGATCTCCGGAGAGCAATTGCATTGAGCCTGCTGGATGGCCGCCAGCCGCCTGACGCATTGATCGCAAAACCGTGAAGCGATGGGCAATGCTGGCCTGGCGTGGCAGCAGTTCGCAAAAATCCATCCCGGGAACTTTTGTGGGGATGGTTCCGAATGGCCCGCGATACTCGCTACCGGAATGCGGCTTGGGATCGTACGTTTCGATATGTGAGCATCCACCCGGCTGCCAGACCATAATCACGGCGTTCTTATCGCGACTCGAACCGCCGGATTCGCTTGCCCGTAATGCGTTTTGAGACTGCAGCCGCAGAATTCCCGGCAGACTCAAGCTGGCGAACCCAGCTAATCCGGCCTGCAGGAAACCGCGGCGGTGGTGTGCGGCGACACTTTGTGCGGCAATGGATGTGCCGTCATGTCCAGAAAAGCTTCCGATAGGACCTGGGCAATCCGCGTCTGGCATTGAGTTCATCGAATGGTTCATTTTGTCCCCGCAGGCTTAACGCGAATGGCAATGGGTTCCGACACAACGATATCGACGATGTCCCGAGGCTGGGCTGTGGCTGTCACTTGTTTCAGCTGTTCCGCCGCAGCCGCGAGTGCTGCGGTGGCCGCCTTTTGACGTTCGGCAATCGCAGCAACGGCCTTGTCGGCTTCTGGTTTCTTATCAACGGGAGCGGTTTTGGCGGTCTCCGCGAGCTTGGTCGCTTCGGTTGCTAAAGCCTGGACTTCTTGATCGGCCTTTTGGCGCGCGCCTTCCGCAATAATGACCGCTTCTGGATGATGACGATACTTCGCGACAGCACTGCCATAAAATGCGATCAGATAATCTCCCGGTGGAGTTTTCAGTTTCGCGAGGTCGAGCACGGCTTCGGATGAGTCTGACGTCAAGGAAATGTCGAACGAAGTCACGTGTTCGAATCCTGCTCCGATCGACTTCAACTGCATCGTGGCTCCGGAGAACTCACTCCGTCGCGTCAATGTCAGCGGAATCGTCAGCTTTTCACCCGCGACGACTTCGCGAACGTCTCCACCTGCCGCCGCGGCAATCGTGATCGGAGCAAAGTCGAAACCGCTGACAGAAACCGGCACGTCAGCCAGCAGGCGGGGAATGGGGATTTCTCCCCAGCTGTCCGGAATCGGCCACGAAAAGGAGGCCAGACGGCCCGGGCGGACAACTGTTACACCATCGATCTGGGCCCTTCCGAAGAACTTGGCACTGCCCACTGATCGCGGAGCTTTTTCACTGGCGGTGACCAGAACCATGCCGCGCGACTTGCCTGCGGGAATCTTCAAGCCTTTGGCAGACATGCCTTCCGGCAGTCCTTCCATGACGAGATCGATATCCCCATCAAACCCGTCTCGACGCACGACGACGACTTCCAGGGCCATGGTCGATCCGCCACGCAACGCGATCGGTTTCGAGAGAGCGTTGCGATCTCCATTCCGCAGTTCCATGTGAAGCGCCCAGGCCACAACAGCAAAATCGGGAGCCGCTTTGCGGATCACCAGGCGATAGATATTGCGCGGATCATTGCGTGTTCCGCCAAAGAGATCAGACAGCTGCAGGCGATGCATTCCGTCTTGTTGAATCACCAATTTTCCCAGGATATCCGAAGAACCCGCGTCGTAAGGCGGGCCGTCATAGGCATATCCATTGCTGGACACTTTTACGGGACTCGGAATATCGCTGAACTCGGCAACATCGACTAACTTTTCGTCGCTGCCGGACCCGCTGACGTGCTGGACCAGGATTGCAGGATCGGTCGGCAGTCCAAAGCGTTCCGAAGCCACCTCCACCCACCAGACTTCACCTTTCTTCGCTTCGAACTCGAAAACGTCCACATCCGCAGCAGGGAAAAAGCTGCCTGCGATGTCACACGGCAACGAGATCTTCTGGGCCTTGGCGGCCACATTGTTGGGTTCAATTTCGGCAGTCGCTGGCTGCTCCGGCAAACCGGTAGGCGGCCAAGAGAACGAATTGACGGTCTTGGTCGATGGTTGACGCACAATCGGAGCGCCGGGTGTCAATTCCGACAAGGCCAGACGATAGAAGTAAGCGGGACCACCTTTATATGTCAGCTCGTGAACCTTGATCGCGTACTTGCCGTCTTCTGGAACAGTAAAGTCCAAGACGCCACTGCGGCGTTCGACCAGCAGGTCCCGGCCCGCCGAGTCTGCAACCACCAGTACAACATCCAGTTTGGAATCAATCCCCTTTGAAGCACAATCGACGACGATTCGCTGTCCTTTTTTTGCTTCAAACAGATAGTGATCCACGGCCCGTTGAGTCATCACCGCGTTACAGATCGAATTCACCTTCAACTCAAACGCGGTCGCCAATGTCGTGTTTGCTTTCGCCGGCATCACTTCCGGGAGCGGTCCAACTGAGAAAACACGCGATGAGGAGATACCGAGACGTGTCAACAAGCGAGCCTCGTGGATCCCGATCGGACAATCTGCGGCAATCTTGACGACGTATTGATTCGGAACCGGTTTGCCGGCGGCGTCTAGTTTGCGCGTCGCGGTAATTCGTGGATCCGAGAACGTCAGTTCGTCTGCGTCGTCAATATTCTCGCCGCTGATCGTGATCTCAACCTGCGTCCCGACCTGTCCGCCCATGGGCATCGTTGTCAGCAGTCGAGGCGCTGGCAGGCACACTGACTGGGCGAAGCATAACGACGAACAGCTCAACGCCAGACCGAACACCGCAACGAAACACACGGCGCGAAACGACAACGTCGCGCGGTGATTCGCCGACGCTAAGACGTGAATCGGACCGACTATGACACTTCGGCAATTCATGATCCTGGGAATATCCAACATCTTAAGCCTAATCGTAGAACGAGAATTGACTAATGATTGAATAGGAACTCTTTGGTGTTAATCAAGGCCCAGATCAAGTCTTGAAAGTTTTCACGGCCGGCCTTCTGAGCATCCATGGGCTTTCCAGCAGCATCAACTCGCGATTCGGCGAGAAAATCCAGAGCCGTTTTCAATTCGCTTGCTCGGGGTTCTCGCGCAAAGGCCGCCAGATACAATTCGCGAACTTTCGATTCGACTGGTTTGCCATCTTTCGCCAACCGTTCGGCCCGGCCCGTGGAACTTCCCAACTTCGCTTTAATGTCCGACGCATTGATCAAATGCAGACTCTGAGCCAAACTCGAAGACTGAACTCGCTCGCATTCACAGACACTCTGACCTTCCGGTCTGCCGAAAACTCGCAAGAACGCCGACGAGCTATTATAGCTATTGTCCGGTAGCGAGACCGCCCGAGTTCCCGCTGGCAGATTGGCGAAATCAGTCTGCGTTTGTGCCACCGCGTCAATCGAATCCAACAACACTTCCGCTTGTAGTCGCCTGGGGTAATACCTCGAGTAGTTTTGCCTGTCAGGCAGGTTATACGGATTCGGCTGGGCACTCAGCTGGTACGCATTTGATCGCGTGATAAGACGTACTAACTCTTTCAGATCGAAGCCGCTCGAAATGAAATGCTTTTCCAATGCTGCGAGCAGTTCGGGATTGGTCGGCGGATTTGTATCGCGAATGTCATCCTCGGGCTCAATCAAGCCCCGTTGGAAGAAGTGCTTCCAGTAACGATTGACCAGGGACTTGGCGAAGAAAGGATTGTCTTTGGAACTCATCCAGTCCGCCAGCCGCAGCCGCGGATCTTGATCGGCTGCAATCGCTGGAATGGCATCACCGAGTGCGGCCGGTTTCAATTTTGCTCCGGTCTTAATATTGGTGGCCATCGCAATGCCGCGCTTGTGAAAGATCAGATCTTCACCGCGCGTCGCGGAAGGCTTGCGCCCCACCTGGCTGAAAAATGCCTGCAGGGAGTAATAGTCGTCCTGGCTCCAGCGTTCAAACGGGTGATGATGGCATTGGGCGCACTGCATGCGGACACCCAGAAACAATTGGGCAACGTCTTCGAGCTGCTGTTTGGGTTCCTGCACTCGTTTGTACCAGGCCACCGGCGGATTACCGATGACATTTCCTGTCGCAGCCAGCAATTCGCGGACGAATTGGTCATAAGGTTTGTTCGCGAGCAGGCTATCTCGCACCCAGGCATGGAATGCGAAGTTGGAGACCACGTCGCTGGCATCATCACGGCGGTTCTTCAGCAGGGCCGTCCACTTGCTGGCGAAGTAGTCTGCGTAATCGGGACTCCGCAGCAACGTGTCAATGAGTTTGTCCCGTTTGTCGGATTCCATGCTGGCCAGAAAAGCCGTGGCTTCTTCTTCCGTGGGCAATCGCCCCGCGACATCCAGAGTCACTCGGCGCAGGAATGTCGCATCGTCGCAAACGGGTGAAGGAGGAATCCCAAGCACTTTCAGGTTGGAAAACACCAGCTCGTCGACAATGTTTTTGACTGCAGGAAGATTCTCAACCGGCGCGCCCAGCGGGACCGAAACGCTATAGACTGCCACTTTGCCCTGAAAGCGAACCATAACCGCCACATTTCCCGTGATGTCGGCGATTTTCACCAGGCCGTGATCGGTCACATCGGCAATGGCCTTGTCGTTGCATTCATAGAGAGCCAAACCCGTGACATCCCGCAGACTGCCGTCGGAATAACGGGCAACAGCCTTAAGTTGCTGCTCTCCGCGGCGCTGAATTGATCCCCGCTTGGGCTCCACTTCGAACGACACCAATTTCGGCGTTTCCGTCTTGTCGTAGGGAGCCCCCTGTTGAATCCAATCACGCAGCAGCGAGTAACTTTCCGAGGAGACATTCAGCCGCACGCCGCCGCCGTGCGGCATCTGGCCGGTGGCTTTCAGGAGCAACAGGCTGTGATCTGGAGTTCCGGCAAACAGCCGCCGTCCGCGAGCTTCTTTCACCAGGTGTTCGAAGTCCTCGGTGGGTTCAAATCCCAGTAGCGACAATTGAAAGCCGTTCTGGCCGTTGCCTGCTTTTGCATGGCAGACACCCATGTTGCAGCCGGACTTCGTGAACACGGGCATGACATCGTTGACGAAGCTGACTGACCGTTCTGCGGCTTGTCCGAATTGCGGTGACACCGCCGGGAACAGGGTTCCGACGAGCGAAAGCAACGTCAATCGCAGCAAAAAACGACTTCGAAGAGTGTTGTGGAAGGCTGGCATTTTTGAGTTCGCCGGGGATGCGATGGTGGGGCACTGGGGCAGGACATACCGTGTTCCGAATTGGGTTGGCCCCCAATATCAAACACATAAGAAGATTCTAGCGTGTTGAAGTGAGACACGTCAACGAATTATTTCTCCAACCAAGTGTCTTATGCCAACCGAAACATTTTTTTCGCGTTTTCGTAGAGTATCTTCCGTTCGGCTGTCTTGTTCGGAGCAAGCTTGCGAATTGCGGCAATTGTTTGCGCGCCTTGACATTCCGGGCCGCTGCCGACGGCATCGGCACAATCGCTGCCATAGAGAATCTTGTCCTGATGGCGGTCGAGGAAACCACGCGTGTGATCTTCGTCGCGCGTCAATGCATTCAGGCCGGAACCAGCCGACATATCGGCGAACATATTCGGATAATCGGTCAAGTACCGGTCGGTCAGTCCACCGGCCGTCACCTTGCCCTTGGGGTACAGCACTTTTTGATCGGTGTGATTCTTATCGATATTGGCCCAGACCGTCTGAGCGTGGCCAATAAAAATCGTCTTCGGAAACTTCTCCAGCATGGTGTGCAGCCGTTCGTATCCCAGATTGTAGGTTCCGTGCTGGAAATGCATGAGAATTGGCACCTTGTGTTCGGCTGCCAGAGCATAAAGAATCTGGCTCTCCTTCGAATCACATTCCACTCCGAACTTTTGCTCGCCAATGATGATCGCGCCCAGATCCAGATACTTAGCGATCTCGGTTGCAGCATCGGGGAGATCCGTCACGTCGTTGGCACCGAAGTAATACTCTTTGGGATACTGCCGGGCCACCGCAAGGACCGTTTCATTTCCACCGGCCCCAACTCCCCCCAACCCATTGTTCTTGCCCTCACCCGTCGACGGTCGCTTCACCGAGCGACCCGCCGGCAACAGGATCGTTTGAGTCACTCCCATCGCCTTTTGATGCGCCAGCATCTGGGCATTGGTCCGCGTGTGGTAGTTCGTGTGCTGGTGGATGTCGATAATCGGTTCAGCCACTTCCGCTCCGCGTGACAAGGAAATCCATCCTGCCGCGGTGGCCGACAATGAAGAAGCGAGAAAGCAACGGCGTGTGATTTCATGCATGGTCGAAAACCCTATTTTTTGTCATTTTGTTTGACGGGATCTTTCGGCATCGATTCGAATCCATTCGCGTCCAGAACATTCAGATCCCCGTCTTTGTTGTTCATGAGGTCTATGGGACAAGAATTGGCCGACAATCAAAACTTGCCCCCTAATACATCCTGGATGACCTGTTCCAACAACTCTTCGTCGGCAGCGAAATGGCGGTACTCCTCGTAGAGTATCTGCTGATCGTTCAAGAGCCGGTGAAACAAGATTCCCAGCCGCCAGGGGTCAGGATCGGGCTTATCGAAATCAAAATCGATTCCGCCGACATTGGGGGTTTTAAAAATGTCGATACCAATGCCGTGAGTCCGAATGGTCCAGAGTGATCCCGGAATTGTTTGCTTTCCACGGTACTTGGCTCCAAGAATATCGGCTGCAGAATTCAATCGGAAAGTGCGAATCAGTAACTCGCAGGCCCACGCGCGTGAGGCGTACCAGTGCGGAATGAGTTGTTGAATCAGTTCGCGATCGGCGGTGATCATTCCAAACCCCTGCTCTTAGTTGGCTCTAATTTGCTTTTTTCGAGAGCGGTTGAATTTGAGTGTTCCACGAAAGGCAGTATATTCCGTGATCAAACCGGTAAAATGACCGGAACACCTAAGATTAGCGCTTTATCAATTTGTGATGATTTGGACGATTCGGGACGCTCGCCCGAAGTCACATGACTTCGGCTATGAGGAAAATGTCAAGTTGAACCCTCTACTCTAAGAGGTGCGTGAGGCACTGATTAATGCGGCTTCTCGTGCAGGTGAAAGTGCCCAAGGCAACTGACTATGTGGTAGCCAAGTCCGAACATCCTCGACTGTCAGATACGGATCAGTCAAGGTCAGCCCCATTCGGACGGCTTGCTCGTTGTTCACATGCATCAGGCTGCTTCGCGAGCTACGTGCCTTTCGATATAGAGGAAGTTCAAATTCTGTCAGCCCCGCCGCTTTGATGATTTCTGCGGAAACCCACGCGACTTCCCGAGCTCCTAGGACTGTCATGAACTCGGCCCAAGTCAATCTTGGACCTGCCAGATTGAAGCTGCCGACGCAAGCCGTTTCGCTCACGAGTCTCGTGAACTGGGCGACATCCCGAGCGTCGATAAATTGGACAAAATCACTGCCGTCGCCAGGCGCCAGCATTGTTCCACCCTGCATAGCGCGCCGAACCCAATAAGAAAATCGGTCAAGCGGATCGTATCGCCCCGCGACAATTTGAGGCCGTAACAGCGTGCATCGACCAGGATAGACCTCTTGAACAATATTCTCACAGCAGACTTTGAGAGGGCCGTAAGTCTGTCCGTTCAATTCAGTCACACTCTCGTCCGCAGGCGGTAATCGAGGTTGCGACTCTGATACGGGGCCGATCTCGGGGTCTCCATAGACACTGACCGCGCTCATGAATACATAGTGGCCGATGTTCAGACATAGCTTTTGCGCGCTGGCTCGTACCTGAGCCGCCGTATAACCGCTCACGTCGACACACACGTCCCAGACTTGCCCCGTCAGAGCCTCGAGTCCGCCTGCGCCCAAGTCGCGGTCACCACGTAAACGCTCGATTTGAGCAGGCAGGTCGTCAACGGACATCCCGCGGTTCAAAATGCTGACGGAATGACCTGACTGTACCATCGCCTCAACGATGTGCCTGCCGACGAATTGTGTACCCCCGAGGACCAGAATCTTCATGGGAGATTTCCATTCGAGCGGACAGAGGAT
>JAQGHT010000513.1 GCA_028291565.1 Planctomycetaceae bacterium
CGCACCAATCCCCATGCCACCGTTCTGATTCAACGTATCGAGTGCCGGAATGAGATTTTTCAGGTTGGCCAGCGGTTCGCCAATTCCCATCACCACAATATTGGTGATTCGCTCGGTAATCGGAAGCAAGCGATCGAGTCGCAAGACCTGTTCCAGAATCTCGCCACTGGTCAGATTTCGTTTAACGCCCATCAATCCGCTGGCGCAGAACACACACCCCATCGCGCAACCGACTTGAGTGCTGATGCAGATCGTCCGACGATCGTCCTCACGCATCAGAACGCACTCCACGTAGTGGCCGTCGTGCATTTCCAGCAACAGTTTTTCAGTGCCGTCTTTCGATTTCTGATGCTGCACGATCGTGGACGTGAACAACGAGAAACTTGAAGTCAGCTCCGCTCGCAATGATGCTGGCAAGTCGGTCATGGCGTCAAAATCATTGACACGTTTGCCATAAACCCACGAACGAATCTGGTCCGCTCGAAATGGCTTCGCTCCGCGGGCCTGGCACCATTGACTCAGTTCTTCTCGAGTCAAATCGGCAAATCGCGCCAATGGCTCGCCATTCAACGAGGGTTGGACAATCGGCAGCGGATCAGTGATGGGCAGTAAGCTCTCGGCGGTCATATTTCTCTGGACTTCATCATCGAACGGCACGACTTGCCTGTGGGCGAAACTCTCGAAGCTTCGCAGTGATAACTCAAACAGATACCCGATCTCTCACGGCTGACAAGCCGGGTTAGGGCGGCTTTCCGAGTCAAAATCACGATCGGTTTCAATGAGGTGGCGAAGACTTTTTATCCTGTTCGCGGCCGCGAATGAGTTTTTGCAATGCTTATCCCGGCGATCAAACGTCTCAATCTCAACCGTCTCAACCGTACGCGATATAACACGAGATCCAGACCGATTCTATCAGCAATCAGGCAGATTGGCCACCTGCTGTCAGATTGGGCTGACGCGATACTGGCAAAAGTCAACGGCACCGTCATTGGGAACGAGCTCGTGCGCGACCGCTGATTGGGTTGCCGGGAAAAGTTCCACGCAGGTTTGCGTCAGATTCACGATTCGGAGATCGATCCGACGAAAAAAGCGCGATTTGAGCAGCGGAAGAGGGTCCGAGTCCTTGAATTTTGGGAGCAAAATCGATAGCTTCATTATATGACTCGAAATTCTCCGCAAACACCTGATTCTGACGATCCTTGGGGACAGCTTGAGGCCGATTTGTTCGGCATCGAAGTTGGCAAAGAGCACACGGCCCATGAACGTGTTGCATCTGAAGTGCCGCTGGAAACTCCACCGCAGGCGTCGATTGCTATTCCGAAACCCTTGGAAGATGATGATTTCGGTGATTTTGGCGCCGGTCTCGTCGAAGAGTTGGCGCCCTCTCCGCGCGCTGCTCGCCGCAGCGTAAGCGCTGCGGAATCTAGCAGGCCCCCAGTTGAACGACCGGCCGGTGAACGCCCCGCACGGAGTGACCGGGCTCGTAAACCAGAGCGCGCTGAAGAGGTTGCTCCAGTTGAGGCCGCTCCCGTTGAACGAGTCGAACGTCCGGCCAGGGCACAACGCCCGCCGCGGCACGTCGAAAGGCCTGCTGAGCCTGTGGAAGCTGTTGAGCCACCGGTCGCGAAGGCGCCGGTTGCGAAGACCTCTGTCGCAAAAACAGCACCCAAGAAACCGGTTAAGGATGACTTCGCCGATTTCGATGAGGGTCCTACCGATGAGGATTTAGACGCCGCAATTGACGAAGATGTCGACGACGTCGATGAGGCAGAGGCCAAGTCACCGCCGTCTCCTGAGGACGACCCCTATTGGGACGCCCTGGCAAATTGGAATTGGCAGGATGACGATCGTTCCAGCAAACCTCGAGATGGTGAAGATCGCGGTCGGCCGGCCAGTTCCGGTGGTGATCGGTCACGCGGGGATCGCGGAGGCCGTGGGCGTGCGGACCGCAGTCGCCCGGATCGGTCCGGTTCTGATCGCGCTCCTGCCGAGCGACCACAACCCCCCGCCAGAGAAACTCGAGCCGCAAGCGCGCCCGAGGAACGTCCGGCCGGTGAACGTGTTCCCGCTTCCCGTCGATCCGGTCCTGATCGAGCTCATTCGGACCGTGAGCGTCCTGCCGAGCGTGAACGGACTCCGGAGCGGAGCGAGCCCATCGAAACACCACGCTCAGTTTCACCTGCGGCAGCGAGAGAACCGGATCCTAGAGAACCAGACACCGAAGAGTCCGAAGAATCCATTGATGTCACATCGCGCCGTCGTGATCGACGTCGTTCGCGACGTCAAGGTCCAGCGACCGCAGCGGAAGAAACACCAAAGCCGGTTGCGCCGAAAACGATTTCACTGAGTGATTTGGATCCGGACTTCGAAGCGGGTGACGACGCATGGCCGCACGAGGAAACCCGCGCAGCAGTCAGCGATAATCGAGCCCGGATCGTGGAGAGTGATCCGGATTTCGACGATTCTTCCGCTGAGGGAGAAGGCGAATCCGGTGAGGCTTCTGATGAAGAGGGTGAAGGTCAAGCACGTCGTAAGCGGGGTCGCAAACGCCGTCGCCGGCCCGAGCGGCCTGCTGTTGCCAAGTCGGAATTGAGTGTCGATGAAGACCTGAAGCATCTGGAAGACGATTCGTTCGAACCCAGTGCCGATGAAGAACTCGACAGCAAGTCCGCGGACCCTGAAGGTGACGAAGAAGAGTCGGCCGAAGATCGAGCGAAACGGTCGCGCCGACGTCGTCGACGTGGTCGAAATGATCGTCCGGAACGCCCCGCGCCCGTGGTTGCGGCGAGGGTTGAGCCGGATCTTGATCTGGACGATGAAGAAGCCGAAGACGTTGAAGATCCGTTTGTAGACGAAAGCGATCTCGACTTCGACGACGAAGCGCCGCCGCGAAAGAAGAACGTTCGCCAACGTCCCGCACGAGTGGCAGCGACCGTTCGAAAAGTCGTTGATGAGGATGAAGAGGAAGATGACGAGGGAGAGCCCGAGCCTCTGGTCAGCTACGATGACGTTCCTTCCTGGGAAGAAGCGATCTCGTATCTCTTGAATCCATCAATGGTTGAAGGGGTTGCAGGCGACCGCACAAGTCAGGAACGCGGTGTCGAAAATCGTGGTGCCGAGCGAACTCCCGAACGTGCCGACCGCGGCCGTGCTCCGGATCGAGCTCCCCGTGAAGCGGGGCCGCGTGACAACGGTCCGCGAGAAGGTGGTCCGCGAGAAGGTGGTCCGCGAGAAGGTGGTTCGCGGCCGCCTCGGCGGAGTCCGCGACGTGATGCGTAATCGCTGAAGGGTTCTGCCTTTTTCAATGGATCTGTGGCTCGGTTGTTCGCGGACAACCGAGCCATTTTCAATTACCAATCATGGCTGAATTGTCTCGCTATCATCGGCAAATCCTGTTTCCAGCGATTGGCGAAGCGGGCCAGCGTCAATTGGGATTGAGCCGTGTTTTGCTCTGCGGCTGCGGCGCACTTGGCACCGTATTGGCCGAGACCCTGGTTCGAGCCGGTGTCGGGTTCTTGCGATTGGTTGATCGCGACTTCGTCGAACTGACCAATCTGCAGCGGCAGGTTCTGTTTGATGAGCAGGACCTTGCTGACCAGCTTCCCAAAGCCGTGGCCGCCGCTCGTAAACTGAGATTGATCAACAGTCAAGTGACAGTGGAACCGCACGTCGCAGATGTCTCGCCCGCCAATGTCCTGAATCTTGCAACCGGCGTTGATCTGATTCTGGATGGTACGGATAACTTCGAGACCCGTTTCCTGCTCAACGATGTCTCGCTGGAATTGGGAATCCCCTGGGTTTATGGCGGTTGTATTGGTAGTCATGGACAAGTGATGCCGATTTTTCCTGGCGAAACTGCCTGTTTGCGTTGTCTGATCGAGGAAGTTCCCGCTCCGGGGACGACGGAGACTTGCGATACCGCCGGAATCCTGGGTCCAACGGTCAACATGATTGCATCGCTGCAAGCAGTTCAAGCTTTGAAGATCCTTTCCGGACATCGAGACCAAGTCGAGGCGTCGCTGCATATTCTGGATGTCTGGGATGGCACATTGCGGAAGATGAGCGTGAAAAATCTTCGAGATCAGGGACAGTGCCCGGCTTGTTGCAAAGGCGAGCGGTCCTGGCTGCATGGTGATCGCGCATCACAGACTGCGGTGCTCTGCGGCCGCAATGCGGTGCAAGTCTCGCCAGCGGAACGCCGTCAGATTGGCTTGGTAGAATTCGCTGAAAAGTTGCGTGCGAGTGGCCAGGTCACCGTCAATCCGTTTTTATTGCGACTGGTGGTGCAGGATGGAGCCTACGAGATTACTCTTTTTGCAGATGCCCGGGCGATAATTAAAGGGACGGATGATCCGAGTGTGGCCAAGTCGCTTTACGCTCGGTATGTCGGAGCATAAGAAAGGAATCCCTGGGCATGCAGACGATGGAGTTTCAAATCGGCGTCTTCGTGCTGGCCTTGTTAGCGGTCAGTCTGGGGTTGTGGATCAACGTCATCTGGCGTTGGAATCAATTCGGCTGGCCATTGCCCTTTCGGCTCCGACGCGCAGTACCCTGGTGGCCAATCGAAGCCGTCATCGTGATTGTAATTATCCTGTTTGTTGTTGCCGCCGGGTTGCAGCAGATTTTCGTAGGCGGCGCTGAAAAACCAGGAATCCTTTCGGATCCGGGACAGACGTTGCGGCTGGTTCAGGTGCAATGCATCAGTCAAGCCGCCGAGTTGCTGCTGATTCCATTGGTGCTTTCGCTCTGGCACCTGTGTTATTGGGCTGACTTCGGCATCGTCCGCCGGGAATGGACCGTCGATCTCCGCGCCGCTCTATGGGGTGTGCTGCTGGCTCAATTACCCGTGATGCTGTTGAAGTGGCCGCTCGATTCGTTGCGAAAGCAAAGCCCACACCCGCTTATCGGACTGCTCGAAAACTCGATTGATGACCGGCTGATCCTGGTCTGGATCGCAGTCCAGGTGGTGATTCTCGCCCCGCTGATTGAAGAATTACTCTTTCGAGTGATCTTGCAGGGTGCGCTGTCACGCGAATCTCCACCTTACCTGGCCATCCTGTTATCGTCGGCAGCATTTGTCGGAATTCATCAGCCAATCGATTGGGCGCCACTCTTGCCACTGGCCTTGATTCTCGGTTATGTCTATTACCGTCGGCAAAGCTATCTGGCGGTCGTTTTACTACACGGACTGTTTAACGGAATCAGTCTCATCATGGCGATTATCAGCTTTTCGCCGCCGGTACCGAATCCCTGAGGAGCGGCAAAGTAATTATTGTCGGAATTGGAAGGGCGAGGTTCCCAAAGGGTGGGGAGATGCATGCCGGAAAAGTTTTTGCGCAGTTTTTGATGCGCGGAACTAGCGTCGGAATCAAGGGTGTTTATTCATCCCGGAGGGATGGCAGATATTAGCCGGGGGTTGAGCGGAGTGTCCCAAGACACGTAGCGACACCCCCGGAACCGGCGTCTGCCCGATGTTCGACCCCGGAGGGCGTCGCAGAACGAATGGGCTGCGACACCCTCCGGGGTCGAAATGCCTGGTGAATTCAAACCGGGGGTATCGCTCCGTGTCTATCGACACTCCGCTCAACCCTGTTGTTTATACATAACTTTGTCAATTTCCCCATTGGAATTTTGACCATCGGCACCGAATTTGCGCAATGCAGCGGAAGTGGATAGGACCATTTCAGCAG